>AMGN01000052.1 GCA_000309865.1 Methanobacterium sp. Maddingley MBC34
TACAAAAGCTTTCTGAAACCTGAAAATCTAAGACCCTAAAATAATTGTTTAAAAAAAAATTAATTTCCTGTCTATTCCACATAAATCTGGACTTTGGTCTGATTTTCCTCATCTTCCACATCAACTATTTTACCTTCTGCTCCATTTTTGACTGCTTCTAAAATTTCATCCAGGTCGATCTGGTCCAGACCGGCTTCTTCCAGTTTGGGATCAAATTTTTTGGCCAGTTTTAAACCCACCTCAACCAGGGACACGGGTATGTTCACATTAACTTTAGGGTTATCATCCATGGTATTCACACGGATCTTTAACCATTTGGCATGGGTTTTAGGTTTTATTTCCACCTGGTTTCCTTCCAGAGCATCCAGTAGCTCAGTTGCTTCTGATGTACTGATTTTCCCTTCTTCTACCATTTCCAAAATTTGTATTCTTTCGTCTTTAATATTTTTAGCCATATTTTCACACTCCTTAAATTTTACCATTTAGTAGCTTTAAAGCCTCATCCTTGGAGATTTCACCATTTTTAAGCTTTTCCAGGATCTCTTTTTTATCAATAGCTGGTTTTTTGACCTTGTGCCCCAGAACGGAAATCACTTCATCCAGTTTATTCCTTACTGTTGGGTAGGATATCCCCAGTTCCTTTTCAATCTCCTTAATATTACCCCTGTTTTTTATAAAAACTTCCAGGAAGTATTTCTGTTGGTCATTCAGTCTGCAAAACTTGCACAGATCAAATTCGCCCTGAATAACACTCTTGCATTTATTACACTTTATCTCGCTAACTTTAATTTCACTCTGGCATATGGGACAGCTTCCTGGTACTTCACGTTTCATAATCTTCACCCTCAAATGGTGTATATTTCCACCATCACTTTACCTTCCTTTTCATCATCTGCTTCAATATCAACCATTTTAAATGGTTCAGTACGTTCTAACTGGTCAAAAATCAGGTCAAGATCCTGGTGAGTGATGTTACTGAAGAAGGTTTCCATGTATTCACCAGTTTGGGATGATCCACTTTTGGCCTTAGATGGATAATATTTGAGGATTTGTTTAGATATCCATTTATAGGTCGAAATTCGCAAAGCAGGGAGAGGAATGAAAAATTTATCCGTTTTCACCCATATTTTTAACTTTTTAGCTTTCATATTTATGCACCTTGATGATGACTTCAATATTATACATGTCTAGATTAAGATTGTTAAGTTATAGTATATAAATATGTTGATATTTTTAATTTATAGATTAAAATAGTTAAAGTTCACATTGATATTTTTAATAAGTAGGGGATCGGTTAAATAAGTAGAGGATCGACTAGTGTTGAAGTTAATTATCAATGGAAAAAATAGTGTTAATATATTTATTTACTTGGTTCAAACTTCAAAACAGAGTACTCACCATTAGTTTAAGAAAAAATAGAGAAATAAAGAGAATATTATTTCAATAAGTATATTAAATAAATAACAAGGATAAGATGGTAACAAGGATGGGGGCCCAAAACAGTATGACCAAAATTTTAATTGTGGAAGATGAAGCAATTACTGCAATGGATATCAAACATAATTTAGTAAATTTTGGTTTTGATGTTGTAGGAACTGCTGCTAGTGGTGAAAAAGCAATTGAAATAGCTCAAAAACTAAAACCAGATTTAATTTTAATGGATATCACCTTAAAGGGCGATATGGATGGAATTGAAGCAGCGAAAAAAATTAAAACTCTTTTTGATATTCCTGTTATCTACATGAGTGCTTTTACAGATAAAAATACACATGAAAGGCTTAAACTTACCAACCCCTATGGTTTTGTGAGTAAACCTGTCAGCACTGAATTATTAGTGGTTTCTATTGAAGCTGCAGTTTACAAACACGACCTTGATAAGAAATTAGCTGAAAGTGAAGAACGTTTAAGATTAATTTTTGATTCCAGTAAAGATTTTATTTACAGTTATGACCTTGAAGGGAGATTTACCAGTGCAAACAAGCATTTTTGCCAAGCTACGAATCTAAGTGAAGATGAAATCATAGGTAAAACAGGCCCAGAACTGGGTTTACCTGAAAAACAGAGCAATAAATGGAAAAAAATACGCCAGCAAGTTTATGAAAATAATTCAACTGTTGAAATGTTTACATCTCAAGTTGGGCTGGATAAAAAAGTCCATGAATATGAAGTAATCTTAAATCCACTCCATAATATACACGGAGAAATTGTGGGAATTTCTGGAGTAAGCAGAGATTTAACCGAACATAAACTGTTAAAAAAAGAATTAAATGAATTAGGTGAACTGTTCCAGAACCTCTACACTAATGCCCAAGTAGGAATAGTAATTGGAGATACCAATGGACACGTATTAAAATGTAATTCTGCATTTGAAAACATGCTGGGTTACAGCTTAGAAGAACTCCAGAAAATGAGTTTTACAGAATTCACCCACCAGGATTATATAGATAAAGAATTATCTTTACTTGAAAGCTTACGTACTGGGAAAATTAAATTCTATGAAATAGAGAAAAAATTCATTCGCAAAGATAAGGAAATTACCTGGGGCAAAGTAACTGGAGGATTTGGTATTTCAACTGATGGAAAACCAGTTAATTCGCTTATTATTGTTGAAAATATTGATGATCGTAAAAAATCAGAAAAAGAAATACTGGATTATGCTGCCCAACTTAAAGCTATTTTTGACATGTCGGGCATTGCTCTGGCAGCCACCGATACAAATGGCCACTGGATTAATGTAAATGAATATTTCTTAAATGAATTAGGTTATACTGAAGAGGAATTCTTAAAATTAACTAATATGGATGTAACCCATCCAGATGATCTAGAAAAAACATCCAGGTTATTTTCAAAACTTTTATCAGGAGAGCTTGATAAATACCGGTTAGAAAAAAGATATAAAACCAAAGAAAGCAATTTTAAATGGTTTTATTTATCTGTAAAACCAATTAAAGACGAAAATAATAAAATTATCGCAGTTATGAGTGCAGGACATCCCATTGACAATACGATTAATTCTGAAGAATTAAACATTTAGAGTATAAATTTGAATAGGATACTAAGGGAATAGGATACTAATGATGAAATTTAGTTAAAGTTAAAATGTCAACTAGTTACGAAAAGTGTAAATTGATTAGTGTGAATTTACAGAACATATACTAATAATCAGTTATGGCTTTGTACTAATAATCAGTCATGGTTTAGATTATTCTTATTCATTTATATGCATAAAAAAATTAAAATTAATTTTAAAAAAAATAGGAGTTATGACTATGGCAAAAGAAATAAACCAGTTAGTATTGGGTATCAGTCGAGAGGGAGATATAATTGTTAAAAGTGCAAGAGGCAGAATATATTCAGTTAAAAAAGCTGAAAATTTAAAATTCGGTTGTGAAGAATTATTAAAAGACACAGAAAAAGAGTTATACGCCACTATTGATACAGAATCCCAACCATGGGAATGTACTGCTATAGAATAGATAATGAAACTGATTTAATAAATCATATCAATTATAAATTTTTTTAAAATGATTTTACAGACGATTAATTAATTTCTAGGACATTAAATTATTTTTTTTATACCTTATTTTATCATTTTTTCAAATATCGAAGATTTAAAGGACAATCCTTCATTTAATTCCCTTTATCCTGGATATTTTATATTAATTTTTCTTCAAGTACTTACTAAGATTTTTATTTTAACCAGAATGTTTATATAGTCCCAATACCAACCAGTTATATAACTGACTGATAAGTCACATAAATGAAAGAATAGTCATATAATTGATTAATTAGTCACAATGGTTAGGGGTGAAAAATTATGTCACTGGCAAAATGGAAGGAAAGAGAAAAAGAACAGCGTCAAAATGACATCATCAAGGCTGCTAGGAAACTATTCGCAGAACGCGACTTTAGTGAAGTTTCAATGGATGAAATAGCAAAGGAAGTTGGTCTTGGAAAAGGCACACTTTATCTTTATTTTAAAAATAAAGAATCATTATACTTTGCTGTAACCTTACGTGGTACCCAAATTTGGTCCGAAATGGTTAAAAAAGAGGTTAAAAAGGGGGAAAGTAGTTTAGAAAAGTTAAAATTGTATGGAAATGCAAATAGGGAGTTTTCTAATAAATATCCTGATGATTTCAGGCTGTTGTATTCCCCTTCATCAATAAAAAAACAATTTGATATGGATAAAATGACGAGTAGTGACCAGTTCCAAGAAGAAAGGGACTTGTTCAAAGAAATAATGTTCATAGGAATAGATTTGATACAAAAAGGAATAGATGAGGGCGAAATCAGGCCAGATGTGGATCCTACTGAAGCTGCTATTCTCCTATCAGTAATCTTCAATGGCAATGTGAATATGGGAGACTGGAGTAAAGAGATTCTGGAAAGTGAGGGAATTGATGAACAGAAATTTACAAATGATATAGGGGACTTTTTTCTCCATATGTTAAAGAAATAGGGAAATCTTAGGCAGAATCCGTGCCATTAACTAAATTAAATTTATTTATTGTGGTAAAGAGGTGTTAAACATGGAAAGTAATGAATTAGGACATAAATTAAATGAAATTTTAAAATTGGAAAATGAACCAGTAGCTATAAAATGGTCTGTGAGCGAACCAAAAAACATTGTAAAAGAAGAGGGTAAATCAAGATTCTGCGGTAAACTTGAAAAAGCCATGAATGGCGAAATGTTCTATGCAACTTTAGAAGAGGAAGAATGCATGGGTGGTGCCAGATATTCAGGACTGAAAAATATGAGTGAATATCCTGCAAACGTGCAAAGTGGTGCTTTTATGATCCCTAAAGGATTATATAAGAGTATTCCTGCAGTTCAACGTTCAAGAGAAAATGAAACCTACATAAACCCCGGAATCTTTAATGCAATCAGTTTCGCTCCGTTAAATAAAGCAGAATTTGAACCAGATGTTATATTTATTCTCTGCAATGCGAAACAGGGTATGGAAATTCTCCATGCAAATGCATATGATTCTGGAGAACATGGCTTGGGTGCTGATGCAGCCCCCATATGCAGTTCAATGGCTGCAGCTCCCTACATGGCTGGAAAAGTCACTTATGGATTTGGTGATGTTGCAGCTAGGGAAAATATGGGCATAAATCCTGAAGATATCATGGTTAGTATTCCTGGAAGTGACTTATCACGTATAGTTTCCAATTTAGGTGAGATGCGAACTAAAATGTTCTTTAAGGAAGAATAAGGTTATTCAAATAAGTTCAGAAATCTTTGGAATCCCTAAAAATGATAACTGTAAAAAAATAGGTCCCAGTGATAACTATGGATTATGAAAGCCATTATAAACTTCCCAAAAATAGAATAATCCTAATTATGACGGGATTAATGGTCGGGCTTCTGGTAGCTGCCTTTGATTATTCAATCATGGGCACAGCCATGCCCAAGGTTATTAACAGTTTACAGGGAATGGAATATTATACCTGGCCCTTTACAGCTTACATGTTAACTTCCACCATTGCCATAATCCTTTTTGGTAAACTATCCGATATTTACGGTAGAAAACATGTTTTAATTCTGGGGATCATCACATTCGTTATAACTTCAGTTATGTGCGGGTTTTCCACCAGCATGTTCCAGCTGATTGTCTTTAGGGGGCTGCAGGGAATTGGGGGTGGAATTTTAGTATCCCTCCCATTCATGGTGGTGGGAGAGATTTTCTCTCCAAGGGACAGAGCCAAATATATGGGGATCTTAGGATCAGTATTCGGAGTGGCCGATGTCTTAGGACCGATTATTGGGGGATTGGTTACTGATACCTTCGGATGGAGATGGGTGTTTTTTATAAATGTTCCAGTAGGGATCGCCGCTGTATGCATAATCTATTACTCTCTTCCCAACTTCAAACTGCCCGATGTTAAAAAAGTCATTGATTATAAGGGGATCATTACCTTTACCTTAACTTTAAGTTCAGTGTTCCTGGCACTGACACTGGCCGGAGACTTAAATACAAATTCATTAGTGGAAATAGCGGGACTTCTTGTATTTTCAATTGCCATGTTTATACTGTTCATCAAGGCTGAAAAACGAGCCACCGAACCCATTTTACCTTTACACCTATTTAAAAATCCAATATACAATGTATCCTCAGTAGAAAGCTTCATAGCCGCAGCATTGATGTTCTGTGGGATAATTTACGTACCATTATTTGCACAGGGAGTTTTAGGTATTAGTGCCACAAATTCCGGGCTCCTGATGATCCCTATGCTTTTTAGCCTCACATTGTCCTCGTTAATCACCGGACAAATAATATCACGAACCGGGAGATATAAAAAGCTGGTAATTGCTGAATTTATCATAACTGGAATAGGAGTTGTGCTTCTAGCTTCCATGAATGTGAATACACCATATTACCTTTTGTTAGCCTATTCTACTGTTCTGGGTATTGGTTCGGGGATGGCTTATACCATATTCAATGTAGCAGTGCAGAATGCATTTACCCTGCGAGATATAGGTATTGTAACCGCTTCTATACGTTTTTTCAGAAATGTGGGTACCATTGTATTTGTTTCAATATTTGGATACATAATGAATTTCACACTGGCCAGTTCTGCTGCCGCTACTGTAAGTTATACTGAGGCTTTGGCACTTTCTATCCAGAATATTTTTATGGTGGCCATAGTACTGGCCTTTGCAGGACTGGTTATTGCCTTCTTCCTTAAAGAAAAACAATTGGGTAAAGAAATACCGTTAGGTGGCGATGAATTACAGGAAGATGCATCCAGTAACTCAGGATATAATTAAATTTTCAACACTGGAGATTAAATAAAATGGGGATTAAATGAAATAAGGATTAAATAATGATAATTAAACAAAACATAGATTAAATGAATAGTGTTAAATAAAATAGAGATTAAATTAAAGGCATTTAATAGAATGGAGATTGATAAAGTGATTAAAGTGGCTGTAACCGGTGCCGGTGGGAGGATTAGTTCTAAAATAATTAAAACCATACTAAAACAGGGAGATATGGAAGTTGTGGCAGCCATAGGTGCACCTAATACCTCACTTGAAGGAAAAGATGTGGGTGAAGTAATAGGTGTGGGAAAGATCAATATCCCCATAAATAGTGCACAAAGACTTGCCCATGTTTTGAAGGAAAAAAAAGCTGATGTTCTGGTTGATTTTACCATAGCAAACTCTGCGGTGGGTACAATCCAAACTGCAGCAGAATGTGGGGTTAACGTAGTTGTAGGCACAACTGGATTATCAGATGAGCAGATGACATTGATAAGTGAATCCATTGAAGAGAATAATATAAAAGCGGTTATTTCTCCAAACATGGCAGTTGGTGTGAATGTGTTCTTTAAGATCATTAAGGACCTTGCAAAGACTCTCTCAGATTACGATATAGAAATAATCGAAGCTCATCATAAACATAAATTGGATGCACCTTCCGGCACAGCCTGCAAGGCCTACGAGAGTATAGCTCGTGAACTGGAAAGAGTTAATGAACTAGGAAGAGCTAATAAACTAGGAAAAGCTAATAAACTAGGGAAAGATGATAAACTGAAAACAGTAAAAGGTGAATCCTGTGTCTGTGGTAGGCAGGGAATGGTAGGTGCACGAAGTCCTGGAGAAATAGGAGTACATGCAGTTCGTGGTGGGGATATTGTTGGGGATCACACCGTTCTTTTTGCTGGTGAGGGTGAACGATTGGAAATTACCCACAGAGCAGGAAGCAGGCAGGCATTTGTAACTGGAGCAATTAAAGCCGTGCGTTATGTTAATACTAAAGCTCTTGAGGGAAAAATTAGCGAGATGGCCGATGTTCTGGGTATAAAAGTATAAAATGAATTCAGGGTATAAAATAAGGGTATAAAATAATATATAAAATAAAAATAAGGGATTAATTATGTTGAATTAGCGCTATTCTGGCCCCATTTGGGTCTTCTATGAATGCCAGTAATCCCACGGTTATGGGAATCGGTTCCATTATGATTTTAGCACCCTTTGCTTTAAGATCTTTAATAGTACCAACAACATCTTCCACATCCATCCCTATTGAAAATAGTCCAGGTTCATCATTTGGGTTTTTAATGATTTCTATCATAGCATCCCCTTCACCCTTGAGTAGTGTGATTTCTCCGGCGGGTCCAAGATGGTACTGGCTATCTATTTCAAACCCCATAACTTCGGTGTAAAACCGGATTGACTCATCCATATCATTAACAATGATGGTAGCATATTTAACTTTCATCTTCAATCACCATCTAAACATCTGTTAACCAGGTTACTAATTTTTTTATTTTTAAATTTCACTTTTTTTCTTAGGAGGTACCCAGTATCAAACGTGGAAACACAATTAATTATCTCTAAAAAAAATCCCAGTTTTGGTTTATTGTTGATTTGTCTATAAATGAATCGTAGAATATAGCCCAATTATGAAAAATATGGGTATTTCTTTAAATTTTAAATGATCTTTAACAGATCCATTTACTTGAAGGGCATTTACCTCTGCGCCCATCTTAATGTTACTATTTAGTCCAATAATTTTAATATCGATTCTTTATTTAAGATCATATTAATTCAGATATGTTCTAAAAAATAAAGTTTCCAAAAAGTAATTTAAATATAATTCCAACTATTAAAGCAACAGTGATGCTAGCAAATGTTCCTAATAAATAGTATTCCGCAAAATTTCTTGTGTTAAGTTCTTTGAATCTTGCTATAGATTTTGCACCAAATACAATAGATATAGCTGCATATTGATTTGTCAAAACTAAAGTGAAAATAAGTATTCTTTCAAATATTCCTATGTATTTTCCTGCCCCATCAATTCCAGAGTCCTTAACATTCATACTGAAAGGTTTTAGGAATATTTTAATCGCAATTCCTAAAATTACCATTAATCCATATCCTAAAAATAAAATGAATATTTCTAACAACATTTAATTTCACATTTTTCCACAAATTATTTGAACCTTATTTGGATCAATTTTAAATTTGAACCTAAAATGGATCATAGCGATCGTTTCTACGTAACTCATTTTCTAAAACCATTTCTCCATACTTTATCATTGAATATTTACCCACTTCTAAAGCTTTGTAAATATTTCTGGTTCCAATATTAAACTCACAAGCGGCTTTTTTTATAGAAATTGTATTTTCATCGTGTTTTCGATAAAATAATATGATTTCTTTTCGTCTATCAGTCCAGCTCCACATTATATCAAATGTAAAATTAAAAATACATTCAATCAAATCATTATTTCTTAAATTACTTCTAAAAACTATCCATCTGTTCTTTTTTTTAGCAGTGTTCAATGATTCTGAAGAAAGATGAAATGCTTCGCCATCGATTTCTTGAACATAATTACTTAATGGTGTTGAAATTGACCCAATTCCAATGCCTAAATAAAAAGGATGATTAAGTGTTTCAAAAAGTGAGAAATAGATATCAATTATAATATCACAAGTAGAGATCATCCCTTGAAAACCATCTCCACCGATAATTCTAAAATCTGAAATAATATATTCATTGAAATTAGAATTAACATCACGAATTGCTTTTTTTAGATTATCTTGCGAAAGAGATCTATTATCAATTTTTTTTGATGATTTTAAATCACCAGTAATAACTATATACATAATTTCACTTTTTGCATTATATTTTATGAACTTAACATCACCCATTATTTCTTTAATGATGTTAAAAATGCGTTTAAAAGTTTTATATTTATTATAATGTCATATGCTTATCCATAATCATAAATGTTTCTATTTGATATAATTAGTCTCCATTATCCGATTACAAACAATACCCCATTTACTGATAATAAAATAGTAGCATACAATACAGAAGAAGAAAAAATAACTTTTTTTTGAATTTGTGAAAATTTATATAACTGGAGAGAGATAGACCATTTTGTTACAGGATAGCTACTTTCACTTTATGGTCTTTAAATTAATTCATTTAACCCAAGAACTCTTTATAATAAATTCTATCTTGCTTTTGGAGATAATTCCTTAACTATACCAATTTAGCATATTCCAAATTAGTATTCCAACAACACATCCATACCAGATATATCTCATGTGGTAATTGACTTTTTCATTAGATCCCTTAACAAAATACCATATCAAGAAATAAACGGTAAGTACAACACCGGCACAGCCCGAAATTGCTACAAGAAATAATAAAACCCCGGGAACTGTTGGAATAGGATTTCCAAATAACAGGTAATAAGTTTTACTAAAAATTTTGATAACAATCGGAATATAACACAAGACTATACCCACATAACCTATTAAAACAAATGTCTCAGCAGTATCATTTGTTAAGGATAATGTAACTTCCTGAGATTCCTTTATTTGGTTTAAAATTTTAAATAAGTTCTCGGTATTATGAACACTATCCGCGCATATTAAAAAATCTCCACCTATGATATCTTCCTTGCAGATAATTCTTATCCAATGTCGATTAGATCTTCCAAAAGCATTTTTAAAATGATAGTGTTTTATGGATTTGATGTTAGAATGGTTTAAGGTGAAAGATAAATCATCTTGAAGATTATAGTAACCATTGGAATTGTTTTTTTCCATAAAAGCTGTGTATATTAAATTACCCTTTTTTATATTCACTTCTCCCCTTGAGAAATATAATGAGGGCACATTCTTTATTCTTGGAAAATCGGAGGGTAAGTTATAATTATAAACAAATTTTTCTCTAAAAGATGCAGAATTTACAATTTCTCCATAATTCTCCAAATGACTAATGGAGCTAATCCATATTGTGGGACTTAAATCCATTTAAAACACTCTTATAATGTTTAAACTTTTTTTTACAAAGGAATTTCTTGTTAAATTTCATTAATATTAATAAAAATCTTTTTTATCCCCATATTATATATAAGTAGCCTTTTAGTATAGAATTTTATTAAAATATTGAGTTTTTTTTAGATGATTACTTTACTTCGTAATATGGGAGTACTTTTACCATATCACCTTTAAATTAACACTTCATTTGATAATATTCCATTATTCTTAAGTAGTATTAATGTTAAGATATTTTTTATGGATAAGTTAGAAAAGTTGTTGTTGATTGTAATAGTTTTAATATGTGTATTCGCCTTGGCAGCTAGTGGATTTTTTAGTGAATTGATAGAAAATAGCCAGAATCCTGCAGAATATAATGTTTCAGATTCAACTTTCAAAATTAATAATTGGTGGAGTGTTATTAACAGTTCTAATGACTCAGTGGAGTTCGTTGCTGATGATGATTCAGAACTTGGTTCAACTCCTTATCCGATTTATCTCCGTCTGACACAGTATACTAATACTTCCATCTTTGAATCAAAATACCTAAATTCTTCAAGTTCATCTGATAATTACAGTATAAAAACTGGAAATAGAACTATTGAAGGAATCGAAGTTAGATTTATTAATTCTACCGATACAAACCGCAATAAAACATTTTTAGATTACTATTTCCAAAAGAATGGAAAATATTATTCCATACAGATTAAAGGTGATACTTATCCTGTTAACGAGTTACATGACAATAGGATAGAAACCACAGTAGAATTGATAATTTCCACAATCAACTAAATTTATACCAACTTCGTAATATAGGAGTTTAACGAAGTAAATTTATTAAAAAAAATTAGTTTAAAACTATAAACATCAGAGAAATAACCTTATTTAATCATAGATGCATATGTACTGAACGTTTTAGGCCACATTCCAGGTATGAGTAGTTTAATTCCATTTTTAACAGAGAATTATTTTACCAATGTCTCTTCCCTTCAAGAAAACCATCCATTCCTTGTCTTTTTATCTTTCGAAGATTTTTTATATTGGCTTCTTTGTGAATAGGCTTTAGGAAGTCGAATTTAGGGCAGGTTTGAAAATCATCACATTCCCAGCATCCATGATATTCTCTATTCTGGGCGCACTTGGCAATTTCACAAAATTTAGAGCTGAAACCATCCCTACATCCTTTACACCTTAACTTTACCATAGCCCCCAAACATTCATAGCATTCCTCGTAGTTATCAAATTCTTTGAAAGGCATTGCTTTGGCAGCTTCCTTAAATTTGTTCTTTCTTAATTCTTTTCTTAAATCCCTAGCCAAATCTGCTATGGAACCTGTATAATTATAACAGTCCCCACAGTAAAGCCCACAATAAGCTACTAAATTCTCATCTTTCATATTTTAACCCCAATTCAATTACATGAGAAAATCCATTTAGAAATCAACCCACAAATGATTTTGTTACAAAACCAATAATTAAGCCCCCAACAGCCCCAATAACCATTATGGGTGCATAAGCCCGGGTTATAATAGCAGATGGAAGACTTAACCCTATTCCAATAATTAACCCACTAATCAGAGGATCTAAACCAAAAGTAGCATTGGGAACGATTAAACCAATCATAAATCGATCCACAAAAGCACTGGAAATGGCTTCATACTTCTTGCGCCGAGACTCCACTTTCATAGGAATCATTATCAAACTGGAAAAAAGACCAAAAACCACACCACAAATCAAACCAAGACTAACGACATCCATTTTTAACACCTAACAATATTATCAATAAACATCTATTTATCATTTTATTAATCTTTGTCTTCAGTTTCTGGCAAAAAATGGCATTTCAACTATAAAATGATATTATCTCTTAAAACCCGTTACTCATTATATCATTAAATTAATTTAACGACCATACAGTAAAAGTACTATCGTATAACGAAGTAAACAAAAAGATTAAAAAAAGTTCAAACAGGATCTATTCAAGATAGATCACGAGCTCCCAGCAAGTAATCAACAAACTGCTGGGCTGTGCGTCCGGACATTCCACCATGACGCATTTCCCATTTACCTGCTTCTGCAATCAGTTCTTCATCGGTGAGTGTGATTTCAGGGTGTCTCCTGGCCAGAGTGGTGACTATGTTGAAATATTCCATCCTTTGAGGAGTGTAGTAACCAATCATCACCCCGAACCGGTCTGCCAGGGATAGTTTTTCATTCACAGTTTCCGAGCGATGCAGTTCATCATCTGACATATCTGAACGATCACTCCAGGTTTCCCTGATTAAATGGCGCCGGTTGGATGTTGCATAGATGAGTACGTTTTCAGGTTTTGCCTCCAAACCCCCCTCCATAACTGCCTTCAAATATTTATACTCAATTTCGAACTCCTCAAAAGATAAATCATCCATATAAATTATAAAACGATAATTTCTGTTTTTTATGGCATCAATGACCTTTGGCAGTTCTTTAAATTCATGTTTATAGACCTCTATCATACGGAGACCACTACTATAATACTGATTAAGAATTGCCTTTATGCTTGCAGATTTACCAGTACCTGCATCTCCATAGAGAAGAACATTGTTTGCTTTACGCCCTTCAACAAAGGCTTCAGTATTCTGTACCAGTTCCCTCTTCTGGGATTCATAACCAACCAGATCATCCAGTAGCATATCACTAGTGTTGGTAATGGGGCACAGGATTCCGGATTTATCTCGAGTCATGATTCCAGACTTATCTCTAGTTGAGATTCCTGACTCCTCTTGAGGTGAAATACGAAAAGCTTTATTTAATCCAAATTCTCCCACACCATATACTCTGTAGAAATCGGTAACCACTTTATATACATCATCACCACCTTTAGCTTGCTCAATGGCATGACTGAGTTTTTGAACTTTTTCACTCACACTCCTGTTGAAAATCTGTTCACTTTTAACGACTGCATCATAATCAGTGATAATGGTGAAGCAGTCAATTTCCAGTTCTTTTTCTATTTTAGAAAAGTCATAGTCAAACAACTGCTTGAATATACCAAAATCGTTAATGGCAAGTTTATTTACCGTACCTTCATTGACTCCCACTTTTTCCGAAACAAGGGTAAATGGGTTTTCAGTCATTGCCAGAACAAAGGCCAGATAATTGTGCCACAGATTTTCATCAAAGCCGAAAAGCGTTGAAATATCAAGAAGACGATTAATTTCAATATAAATATCTGAAATCATGTCTTCTCGCACATAGTCACCTGATTCAAGTTGTTGGTAGATCTTAGATAATCTAAACAAGATGCTATCTTTGTTGATATTTTTGTAAATCACCAATTTAGATGTCAAATGATGCATTGATTGTTCTCCTAATTTGTATAAACTCTTTGAAACCCCAGCCTAACCGGTTAAACTGCCGTTTCTCATATATATTAAAATTACATAATATAAAACTTTTATACAACGTATCATAATTAATTCATTAATAATACCTAATTTACTATTTAAGACCCATTATCGACCTATTGGCGGAGACGAATCAATTGTCATGACAACAATACTGAAATAAAAGTTTTTAGCAGCTGGAGAAGTGAAAAAGAGATTATGAAGTTTAAAATCTTTCCACGTAACCTAACTCTCTAAAATTAACATGATATTCAGTCCCATTGCTGCTATCAAGGGTAATATCACCATCAATTTGATTCACCAAGCTGTTTACTAATTTCAAACCAAGTGATTCTGATTTTTCAAAGTCAAAGTCTTCTGGTAAGCCAACTCCATCATCGGCAATGATTAAAGTATACTCATCCCCTTTAGTTTCAAGTTTAACAGTTATTGTGCCATTTTTATCCTTAAAAGCAAATTTAAGACTATTGGTCACCAGTTCATTGATGATCAGGCCCAGTGGTATGGCTGTTTCCATGTTCATATCAACCTCGGCAATGCTGATAACTGGTTTGATAGTGTCTATTTCAACCCCGTAGGTGTAAAAAATATCTGATACCAGTTTTTCTGCATATTCTTTAAAGTTGATGTGGCCCAGATCACTGGACATGTACAGTTTTTCATGGATCATGGCCATTGTTTTCACCCTGCTCTGGCTGTCCCTTAAAACATCCTTAGCCTCTTCTTCCAAGACGTACCCAGTTTGAAGATTGAGTAAACTGGAAATTATCTGCATGTTATTTTTAACCCTGTGATGAATTTCCCTTAACAAAGCTTCTTTTTCATTTAAAGACCTTTTCAAATCATTTTCAGCAATTTTACGTTTGGTGATATCCTCGGAAATGCCTAAAAGATGAGTAGGATGGTTTTTTTCGTCAAGGAGTGGTATTTTTTTGGTGTGTAAGATCCTCTCGCCACGGTACTGGGTGTGGATGGTTTCTTCAGGGATATCCCTAAGTTTCTTTTTATTTAGAACTTCCCTATCATTTTTTGTGTAGAAATCAGCTTCATCTTCAGGGAAAAAATCGTGATCAGTTTTACCAATCAATTCCTCCCTTTTATAACCCCAGGTCTCTTCTGCAGCTTTGTTAACCCGTTCAAACTTAAGTTCATCAGCACTTTTAACGAAGATCATGTCAGGGATGTTTTCAATGATGTTTTCCAGAAACTGTTCATTTTCTCTTAAAGCCATTTCTCTTAATTTTAAATCAGTTATATCTTCCAAAATTAGAACAATTCCCTCTTTTTTCCCATTTTTTTCCATAGCACTGTAATTGGCCTTAACAAATTTCCGTTCACCTTTCTTATTCACATATTCCCATTCTGTCTTGGAGATGGGTTTACCACTTATAATATCCTTAAATGCACCCACTGCTTCATCTAAATCTATTTTTATGTCTGGAACTATTTGGGTCAAGTTTTTACCCACCAGATCCTCGTCTTTGGTTCCTGTTAACTCTAAAGCTTTGGGATTAGTTTCAATAATTGTGCCTTTATTATCAAACAGAACTATTCCTTCCTCTGCAGTTTCAATTACGTGCCGGTATTTTTCTTCACTTTCTCTTAATTCTTCTTCTGCTTTTTTACGTTCGGAAATATCTTCACTGAAGATTATAATACCACCTATATCACCAGTGGATGAGTACCATGGATGAACTTCCCATCTAATGTATTGAACTCGTCCGTCTGCACGAACAAACTTATCATCATCAGCACGCTCAATAGATCCGGTAAGAGCACGTTTATGTACTTCTTTCACTTCATCGGTAATCTCTGGAAAAATATCGTAATGTGATCTTCCGTGAAGTTCCTGCCCCTCCAGATTGTAATCTTCAATCCAGCGTAAACTGGCGGCAATGTATTTCATTTTCCGATCCAACATGGCAATCGCTACAGGGGCACTATTAATAAAATATCTAAATTCGTCATCACGCTTCATCAAAGCTTTGTTAATATTTTTTAGTTCATTTTCAGCTTTTTTAATAGTAGTAATATCGCGAACTAAGCCCATAATCATTTTTTCACGGTTTATTTCCACCATTGCAAAACGTACTTCCACTGGAAAAACAGTTCCATCTTTTCTCACCTGGTGACCGTATAAAGTAAAAGGTTCTCCGGGCTTTATTTTTGCCCACTCTTCCTGGGCACTATCCAGATCAAAATCCAACTCCAAATCAGTTACATTCATCTTTAACAGTTCTTCCCGAGTATAACCCAGACTTTCACATGCCTGTCGGTTTACATCTACAAAATTTCCCTGGAAATCATGCACAAAAAGAGCATCAGCAGCGTTTTCAACTAATTCCCTGAATTTCTGTTCACTTTCTTTAAGTTCATTTTCAAGAGTCTTAACTTCAGTGATATCAATATTTACCCCTATTACCCTGTAAACTTCAGCATTTTCATCATAAAAAGCTCTGCCCTTAGCATTAATCCATTTTATTTTTCCAGAGGGGAGTAAAATGCGAAATTCCAGGTCAAAAGGTTTTTTAAGCCTTATGGCTTCATCACGCTCTTGTTCTACTCTTTTGATGTCATCTGGATGAACTCGCCTTCCCCATTCCCCATAGGTCATTTTTGTTCCAGGATCAATGCCATACATTTTTCCAAGTTCTGATGACCAGATCAGCTCTTCTTCACCCATTATCCAGTCCCACAGACCTATATTTGCACTTTCCTGTGCTAATTTAAGTCGTTCTTCACTTTCTTTAAGGGAATCCAGTGCATTTTTACGGTCTGTCACGTCAAAAGACAGAATAAATATCCCTTCAGGTACCGGAAATACACTGAGTTCAAACCAGTGCCCAGTGCCATCAGGGTAAATGAAGTAGTTATCCAGGTGACATGATTTACGTTCGATCATGGCACGTTTTAACTTAGCAAACATTTCTGTATTTTCTATTCCGGGATATATCTTCAGCATGTTATGATTCAGCAATTCTTCCTTTTTAAACCGCCCATGTTCGGCAGCTGCATCATTAACATAGAGATAGTTCCAGTCATAGTTTATGATCTGACATCCTTCCATCATGTTGTCCAGGGCATTTCGGTACTTTTCTTCACTTACTCTGAGTTCTTCATCCATCAATTTACGTTGTGTGATGTCAGTTACTGTGCCAACAAGACTTATAGCATGCTTTTTATCCCCATTACCTACAAATGTGGTTATTCCATGGGCTTCAATCCAGCGTATTTCATTATCAACTATAATACGATATTCTGCAGAGTATTGCTCAAAGTTAACAGGATCAAGGGCTTTTTCCACCTTTGCCAATACTTTCGGAAGGTCTTCCGGATGCAAAAGCTTGAGAATCTCATCATTTGAACTTTCACTGCCAGATATTCCGAACATCTCTTGATATCTTTTATCATGTGTAGAAATACCTGTTATTGGGTTGTAATGCCACCATCCCATATTTGCAGCATCCAAAGCAAGTTGAAGTTCTTTGGAAAGAAATATCTCTTTATCTTTTGCTTTTTTACTTTCTGTTATGTCTTCAAAAGTTGTGTAAACCTGGTATGGTATCTTTTCACCTTTTTTATACTGGGGAATGGCTTCTATTTTCAGCCAGCGATATTCCTCTTTTGCAGGATCAAAAACTCCCATAATCGTATTTTTAACCTTTTTCCCAGTTTTTAATGCAATCATGGAGGGATGTTCTTTACCCGGAAAGTCAGATCCATCTTCTCGAATACTCCTCCAACGAGGATCAGTGGAAGTTCTTCCTTTCATCTGCTGTATTGATAGGCCCAGTATCTTTTCAGCGGCTGGATTGGCAGATATAATTTCCCCATTACCGTCCTGGTAAATCACACCCATGGTTGTAGTCTCAAACAGATTTCGATAAAATTCTTCACTTTCTGATAATTTTCGTTCAATTTTACTTTTATAGATAGCCAGTTCAATGGTGCATTGAAGTTCATTATCATCATATGGTTTGGTTAGAAAAGCGTATGGTTCTGAAAGTTTGACTTTTTCAATATCGATTTTTTCAGAATTATTAATTAAAAATATAACAGGAATTTTAAAGTCTTTAATCAAAGAAGCAGCATCAATACTGTCCATTTCTCCTTTTAGGATTAGGTCCATTAAAACAAGATCAGGCATTAATTCTGATGTCTTTTCAACGGCTTCTTCCGTCCTACTGGCCAAGTAGGGAACTGAAAAACCTAAAGACTCCAGGGTCCTTTTAATATCAATGGCCTCATTGTTATCATCCATTACTACAAGGATTTTAACATCTGCCACATTATCACCAGTTATATTATGTATCTACTAATATTTACTAATATTTACAATAGAGAACATAATTCGATAATACTTACACAACAGTTACCAACGCAAGTAAATATCTCATCTTAAAATAATTGCACAGTGCAAGAATTATTACAGTAAAAAATATTCATGAAACGAAATCCAAATAATAAAGTAAATAAAAAAAAATCAAATCAAAGGGAGACTATTAAAATTCATTAATTTGAAAGATAAGTATGTATAATCTAAAAAAATGAATGAAATAATAGTAAATTTTAATTGAGGAAAATAATGTCACCCCAAAAGAAATTCAAGAGTATTGATGAGTATATAGCCCATTTACCAGAAAATGTTCAGGATATTCTGGAAGAACTACGGGAAGTCATCAGTGAATCAGCACCAGAAGCTGAAGAAACCATTAATTATGGAATTCCCACATTCAAGGTCAATGGGAAAAACCTGGTGCATTTTGCGGCATACAAAAATCATATTGGATTTTATCCTGCACCTTCAGGCATTGCAGAGTTTAGAAAAGAACTTTCACAATATAAAAGCTCAAAAGGCGCTGTGCAATTTCCAATAGACAAACCTATCCCCTACCCTCTGGTGAAGAAAATTGTTATTTTTCGAGTTAAAGAGAATTTGAATAAAAATGGTTAGAATAAGGATTCAGGGTTAAAATAAAGAGTTAAAGTTAAAATAAGGATTTAAGATTAAAATAAGGATTTGGGCGTATAATAAGGATTTATGCGCATAATAAGCCATAAATATTAAAATACGCACATCAATTAAAAAAAACCCCCCATTTTAAATCTTTTTGGAAGCCCACAGTATCATTCTGGCAACCAGTTCTGGTTTAGCAGGATCCAGTTCTGGATGGGGGCCGGATAGGATTATCCTCCCGGAGCCACGTGTATCATCCAATATTGCAGCATAATCTGCCAAACCTGTTTCATTTTCAGCATAAATAGCCATAGGCGTGTATTTACCTTTTTTATATAATCCTGGGGTGTTTGACACGGGAAATGAAGGTAATGTAACAGTATCAGTTGTGCTGGGAATGAATGTGCAGGGTTCAATTCTTCCACTGGAATATTTGAGGGTGTTGATACCATAGCTGGTAATGGTTAGGGGTATTAAACCATCCGCATCAGTATAATTGCAGTCAATGTTGGGTGAAATTCCCCATCCAGAACCATATTCACCATTGTAGTTGGAAGCTGCATAAGCACCAGCACATATTCCCATGTAACCATTCCCATCTTCTACAAATTTCTTTATATCACCTGGATTTATGGAAGGGTCGTTGAAAAGGAGTTCTATATCACCCCCAGATATAACTAAAACATCCTGCCCTGATAATACATCAGAATTTATAACATCAGTGGTGGTGTAATTGAACTCTAGATTGGGATTGTTCTGTTGTGCCTGTTCCAGGCAGTATATTAATCCCTCCACACTATCGGTAGAGGTGGCCTCCCCCTCATAAATCAGGACATTGACTGATTTAAATTCATTACTGCAAGTGGTTTTATTAACTTCCCTGAGGTCAAATCCATAAATAGTTACACTGATGGTGAGAATTATCATCACCACGATGAATAAGGTGTATTTGAACTTTTTAATTGTTTCAACCCCCTCATTTTATGGATCTGGAAATCTACTGTTAATTCTACCGCAACTAAACATTATAAAGTTGGATTAACCCTGTTTGAAATTAAATTCTGGAAATGATGGAATATCTTCCAAAATCATCCTGTTCTGTTGATTATATTTATGTAATAATTCTTTAAAAAAAGTTTATTTTTTATTCAAAAATAGAAATAACTTAACATCCATTATGAAACTAATTCATCCAAACTTAATATTTAATTTTCGAAATGGCACTATCCAACCAATATGTAAAAATGATTGTAGATCAATCCCTCATTATATAAAATAGTTTTAATTCTAATCCTTAAATAAAAGGTTAATACTGCGTATTAAGTAAGTCAGTACTTTATTTATTAGTATTTTTCTTTGAATCCTCAGATTAATCCGAATATAATAAATAGGGGAGCCGATAATTAGTAAAGATATAATAGGTGATAACATGCTTGATATGTTTAATGCTAAATCAGTTGCAGTAATAGGTGCATCAGAAACAAAGGGTAAAATTGGTTATGACTTAATGACATCCCTCCTAAATTATTATAAAGGTAAAATTGTCCCAATTAATCCTAAAGGTGGTGAAGTCCTGGGACTTCCGGCCTATAAATCCATAAAGGATCACGGACCGGTAGACCTGGCAGTTATAGTTATACCATCCCATCTGATCCCCTCAACAGTAGAAGAATGTGGTGAAATAGGGATTAAAAACATTGTTGTGATCTCAGCAGGATTTAAAGAGGTTGACACCGAAGGGGCCAGACTGGAAAACCAGCTGGTGGAAATATGCAAAAAATACAAGATTAAACTGGTGGGGCCCAACTGTCTGGGTGTAATGGACACCTACAATGACATGAATGCATCATTCTCATCAGACATCGCCCATAAAGGGAAAATATCCTTCATGACCCAATCTGGAGCCATCATGGCTGCTATTCTGGACTATGCTGATAAAAAGAATATAGGATTTTCACGGATCGTCAGCCTGGGAAATAAAGCAGTGATCAATGAAAATGATTGTATGAAGGATTTCATGGAAGATGATAACACCGAGGTGATAACTGCCTACCTGGAAGGTATTGTAGACGGGCCGGGCTTCATAGATGCCTGTCGAGAAGCTTCAAGGAAAAAACCAGTTCTGGTTATCAAGTCAGGTACAACTTCCAAGGGATCAGAAGCAGTTTCTTCCCATACCGGTACCATTGCCGGATCTGATTCAGCTTACGAAGCAGCTTTCTCCCAGTGCGGAATCATCCGTGTGAATTCCCTGGACGAGATGATGGACTACAGCAGTGCCCTGGCATTATCACCCCTCCCCAAGGGTAAAAAGATAGCCATAATCACCAATGCCGGTGGTCCGGCCATTATGACCACTGACGCTGCAATAAAAGCTGGACTGGAAATGGCCGAACTCACCACAGCCTCTAAAGAAAAATTAAATGAAGGATTACCTGATACTGCCAGTGTACTGAATCCAGTGGATGTTTTGGGTGATGCCACTCCCGAAAGGTACGCTTTTACCCTGGAAACTGTTTTAGAGGATCCCAATGTGGATGGAGTGATCTACCTTGTAACACCCCAGTCAGTCACTGACCCGGAGGGAATTGCTCAGGTTGCCATTGATCATGCTAAAAAAACTGAAAAACCAATTTTATGCAGTTTCTTCGGAGGAACTCGTTTTGAAGGGGCTGAAAAACTCCTGGCAGAAGAGCAGGTGCCCAACTACCTCTACCCCAAAAGGGCTGTTAAAAGCATGAAAACCCTGTATGATTATACCATCATCCGCAAACAGGAGTACCCCAAATCTCCAGAATTTGATGTGGATAAAAATCTGGTTAAAAACATCATAGAAAATGCCCGGGAAAAAGGCATGCACACCCTGGGTCTGGAGTCACTGGACATCCTGAAAGCTTATGGAATACCCACAGTGGGTACTGCCATCACCAAAACATCGGCAGAGACTGTGAAAGCGGCTGAAGAAATAGGATATCCTCTGGTTATGAAGATCGTTTCTCCCCAGATTTCACACAAATCAGATGTGGGTGGAATAAAACTCAACCTCAAAAGTGCAGATGAAGTGAAAGCTGCATACGAGGATATGATGAAAAACATCCCCCTGATGGAGCCTGAAGCAGATCTGGAGGGTGTTCAGTTACAGAAAATGTTATCCGGTGGTACTGAAGTTATCATCGGTATGGTGCAGGACCCTACCTTTGGTTCCATGCTCATGTTTGGACTGGGTGGTATATACGTGGAAGTCCTGGAGGATGTTAAATTTGCCATTGCCCCTGTAAATGAAGGGGAAGCCAAGGATATGATAAGACAGATCAAAACTCATGAACTTCTGGAAGGCGCCAGGGGAGATAAACCCAAGGATGTGGATTCCATTGCTGACATAATACTCCGGATCTCACAACTGGTCACTGACTTCCCTGAGATCAACGAGTTTGAAATTAACCCATTAATGGTTTTCAATGAAGGAGATGGAGCACTGGCTGTTGATATGCGATTAATGTTGAAAGAAGGAGGATCTGAAGACCTGTTACAGAGTTCCCCTTTATCAACCCGGATGAAATCAACCCATTAAATGTCAAGAAATTGAGTATTAACTAATGATTGGTATTTAAGGATGCCAATCCTTTTTTAAAGTTCAATCCTTTTTTTAAATATTTTTTTTGGATAAATTATTATAGTTGCTTTTTTTACATAAAATAACTAATTTTTTATTAATATCACCAAAAAACTCTATTGAACTGTTTTTAGAATTAATAAGACTGTTTTTCTACTTTATCCATGTTATAAAATTATATTAAATATAATTACCATATTAAAAACAGGAAAACTTAGAGTAAATGAGGAATTATCATACTGGATTAACTAAAAAAAGGAGTTAAAAACCACCTAAAAAGTTGTTAAATCAACTTAATTATTATGTAGCCGCCCTGCTTAAAGTCACAAAAAACGTTTACCCCTTTTATTTATATGTGAATTATATAATCTAATGTAGAAAATGTTCAGATTGTTAATCAATAACCACATAATTGTATTATAAATTAAATTTTCCCTAACCAAACGTGAAAATGAATTTAATGAAATTTCAAGATTTTAATTTAATTATTAATCATGCTTTGAATGCAAAAATAATTAGAATGTAAGGGAATAGATGAAATTAAAATAAAATAGAATAGATGGAAAATATCTGCATGTGAAAATTAAAGTGTTAAAATGAAGAAAACGCCATTAATATCCTTTAAAAATGCAGTTTTTTTATCAGTTATTATCTTGATTAGTTTTATCACTATTGCGCTGCTCCTGCAGGGCGAACCAACTCAGAGAATGATTTTCAGTGATCTGGCCAGCCCCCTAATTGGATTAATAGTGAGTATAAGTTTGTTCTATGCATCATATCGCTCCCGCGGAGGGGGGCAGCGCATGCAAATTGCCTGGATGCTCATGGGAGTTGCCGTTTTGTGCTATGCTCTGGGGGATATAACCTGGGGCGTGTTAGAGTTGGGTTATAATCAAAATCCATTTCCATCTGTAGCTGATATTTTTTACCTGTTATTTTATCCTCTTTTTGCCCTGGGTATTTATTTCCTGCCACGAGATAAGTTCAGCCGTTTGGAAGAACTGAAAATCATTCTGGAAATGGGAATTGTGATACTGACTGTGGGTCTTATTTTCTGGATTTTCTTAATAGAACCTAATCTTTCCAATCAGGAAGAGTTTCTAGGTAGTTTAATAACCATAACTTCCATTATAGGTGATTTTGTCCTGTTTTTCGCCCTTATGAGGCTCATATATAGTCGGTTTAAAGAGGAATACTACGGTCCGTTGATACTTCTAGGTTTAGGCATGATTTCTCTAATTGTAAGTGATTCTATTTACTCCTACCAGACATTGCATGGAACCTACATTTCTGGGGGTTTACTGGATACAGGATGGATACTGGGTTTGTTATTGGTTGGTTTAGCAGCCATTTTACAGGCCAGTGATAAAAAATACAACTTTTACCAGTATATTGAATTTTTACCATTTGCCAAACGATCAAGTTTTAATTCATATTTACCTCTTTTCTGGGTTCTAGTTGCATTTATACTGCTTGTATGGGCCAATAAAATCCAACCTAAACCGAATATGGAGTTAATAGAATTAGTAGTAGGGGTTATCATTTTTATGGTGCTCCTTCGCCAGTTACTTACTGAAAAATCGTTATTTTTAAGTGAAAAAAATTATCGTGAACTGGTGGATAATGCTATGGTTGGTATTTACAAAACCAATTTAGCAGGGGATATAATTTTTGGCAATGAATCCCTGGCAAAAATATTTGAATTTGAGACTGTGGAAGATCTCAAGGCAAAAAAAATCATAGAATTATATAAAAATCCAGAAACAAGGAAAAAATTCATTGCTAAACTTAAAACTGAAACTAAATTAAGCCAATATGAATTGGAAATGATTTCCAGGACGGGTAGGACAATTAACATGTTAATAAGTGCTAACCTGACAGACGACATCATATCTGGTATGTTAATGGACATCACCCACCGTAAAAATACAGAAAAAGCATTACAGGATAACGAAGAGAAATACAGGTCTCTTTTTGGATCCAACCCAAACTACACTATACTTATGGATTTAAATGGTGTTATTCTGGATGTTAACCTTGCTGCATCTGAATTTACCGGTTTGTCTCCCGGAGAATTAATTGGTAGAAACCTCCCGGAGCTGGGAATATTTCCCTCTGAAGACATCACCTTTCAGAGGGAAAAATTTTCACATGCTCTAAGTGGAGAGACTGTCAAACCATTCCAATACAGGTTGATTAACAAAAAAGGCGATTACAATTGGGTTGAATCCCAATTAGTCCCTATTAAAAAGGATGGTAAAATTAATTCCGTCCTGGTGATTGCCACTGATATAACTCAAAGGAAAAACGCCATTGATAACTTAAAAACAACGGTGAATGAGAAGAAGCTTCTGATTAAGGAGATACACCACCGGGTGAAAAATAACATGCAGATCATATCCAGCTTACTCAGCCTGCAAAGCCAGCATTTGAAAGATGATGAGGAAGTTGCTCTGGATGTTTTAAAGGAGAGTCAGAACAGGGTTAAGTCCATGGCCATGATCCATGAAAAGCTATACATGTCCAAAGATTTCACCCATATTAAATTCGAAGAGTATGTCCAGAGACTTGTTTCTGATTTATTCTATTCATACCAGACCACCTTAAAAAATGTTAAGTTCAAGGTAGATGTGGATGATGTTGACCTTAATATGGAGACTGCAGTTCCCTGTGGATTGATAATAAGTGAACTAACCTCTAACAGCCTAAAACACGCATTCCCCCAGGGAAGAGAAGGAGAAGTATATGTATCCCTTAAAGAAGACCAGGGCGAATATGAGATGGTAATAATAGATAATGGAATTGGCATTCCACCGGATTTCGACTTTAAACACCCAGAATCACTTGGCCTGCAACTGGTAAATAATTTAACAAAACAACTGGATGGTGAGATCAAGCTCGATAGAAGCCATGGAACTAAATTTACAATCAAATTTAAAGAATTAACCTATAAAAAAAGGTTTTAAATAAGTATGGAATTTATTAAACAAATGGATCCTGTAAGAGAATCTGAATATTAAATAATAATAATATTTGAATATAACTAAATACAAGTTTAAGTAAAAATTAGATAAAAAAGAGGTAATACTATGGATGTAGGTATGTTAACAGTGCAGTATCTAAACGGGAACGAGGAATCCTTCGATATTTCCCATGATGATGTGGATCAAATAAAGGTTATGGAAGACAGGATGGTTATCAGTTTCAGTAAAACCAAGTCCAACCCTAAAAACAGGTGCAAAGTTATAATTACAAGTAACCTATCAAGTTATGAGATCTCACCATGTGATCTGGAAGGATTAATTACCTCTTTCCGATAGAACATGTTTTTTTTTGATCAAAATAAGTGAATAGTCGGATTAAAAATAAGTGAATAGGTAATCTAAAAATTAAATAAGTAATAACCTAAAAATTCTCGTGTTTCACTGCATCCTCAGGGCAGTTGTCCACACACATGCCACAGAGTATGCAGTTATCTGTATCCCCCACCATGGGTACCGAATCTTTATCATCCTGCTGGAAAATACCCACCGGACAGTTGGTAACACAGGTACCGCACTTGCTGCACAATTCCGGATCGATTTCTATTTTTGGCATGTTCATTTTCCTCCCATAAAATTAGATATTATGGGGATGGACTAAAATAATTTTTCACCCTATTTATATCATACCATTTTTTTACAAAACTGCCCATCCCAACAAAAAAAACCCCAAGTTGATTTTTTTGGTTGTGATTTTAACTATGCTGATGGTGGTGATGAAAAATTCACGAAATAGGCGTTTTTCAATAAATCCATATATACTAACTCCTAAAAATAAAGCATTTTCTTGAATTAATTATTTTACTCAAATTATTATGATAAATAATGAGTCTGTATAAACAATTATAATTAGTATTCATTAATAAAATCACACTACCTCTGGGAAAACTGTGGGAATAAATCTTACAGGTAAATAGAAATTACACTAAAAAACATTAACTTCTACATTAAAATTTCTTAATGAGGATAGAACAATCATCAGTCCTGCTGGATGAATTCAATGAGGATGCCAGTTAACTCTTCTATTGCTTTCAGGAATTCTCTAAATGTTGGAGGGTAACTGTTGGCACCATGGGATTCAACTTTCATATCTCTGAATATAATATCCACTTCCCATTCATCCCCATCTACACAACTATCCAAACAGTTGACAATGTACTCTTCATACCAGTCCCAAACATTTATTTCATTCAAATAATGCCAAAAATCTTCCCATTCTTCGTTACTGGGCATGATTTTCTGTTCATCTTGATTTTCATTATCAGAAAACTGTTTTATAAGTAGAACATTGTATTCCCATTTTAAAGAGAAAAAATAACCAGTATTCAATGCTTCGTATTTGATGCATAGTGTTTTAGGGTTTAAATCGTTCATTCTAATCATTAAACTTTTTTTTAGAATGTACTGTTCTTAATCACATATAAGTTTTTTAGGGTTATCCTGACACATCAGTGTCACATCTTCCCAGGAGATTCCCTGCTTGATCATGCTGGCCATCATCATCTGCATTCCCACCACAGGTCGGGGATTGTGGTCTTGTCCGAAGTCTGTGGCCAGGATACAGTGTTTGGCTCCCACCTCTTTTATGGACTCAGCCATAATTTCCGGATCAAGTTTATCGTGTCGGGGCATAGTGGCCACCCAACAGTGTTCCAAATAAGCATATCGAGACATTTCCTTCTGTTCGTCCAGTGATGCTCCCACTACCCTTGTCAGGGGATGGTTTACCATTATTTTTTCTACACCCAAACTGCGGCACTGATCCAGAACCTGGAATATACCTTGGGGATTCAGGTGGCCTGTGGCCAGAACCAGGTTTTTTTCTTTTACCAAGTGGAGGATTTCATCCAATGCATCTGGTTCAAGTTCTACTTCCTCATGATGGATGGTAGGGAGCCATACTATCTTACCCCCCATTGAGGCCATGCTGCGAACTGCTTCGGGATTTAAACCACCTACAGTGAGATTGAGGGTTACCCCACCAAATACTGGTAGGCCCGTAACCCATTGGGCCAGGTAAGCCCGTCCAGCAGTGGATTCTACATGGGATTTAAGCACAATTCCTGCCATACCCTTCTCCTGGGCCTCCAGAGCAGCTTCGTAATCATTCAACAATCGGGGTTTAACATCAGGACTGGTGTGGATGTGGGTGTCCATAAAATCAGTGAGGATTTCTGTCTGCTTCGTTTCGGGGTTGGGATTCATATCTTCAAAATCCTATATCTTCAAAAAATCTATATATTTCTGATCCTGTTATTTTAGGGAGTTTATTTTATTTTTTTAAGTAGTTCAAACTTCAATAAATAATAAGGGCAAATATTGGGTTATTTTTTAATGAGTATCTCGTTTTCGAACCTCTTCATAGAGATTACCTCCATTTGAGTCCATGGTGACTATCAGTGGTCCGAAATCTTTGACTTCCAGTTCCCAGACTGCTTCGGGCACTCCCAGATCCAGCCAGTGTACATTGTTTATCTTTAGAACAGAACTCACATAAAGTGCAGCACAACCACCCACTGCTGCCAGGAACACTGCTCCATTCCGTTTTAATGCTTCAGCTGTTTTTTCATCCATTCCTCCCTTTCCAATTACTGCCAGGGCTCCCTGGTCCAGTACTTCTGCCTGGTAGGGGTTCATACGGGTGCTAGTGGTGGGTCCCACTGCCACCATCTGGTAGTTATCATCATCCTCTTTTTTTATTATGGGTCCTGCATGAAATATAACCGCCCCTTCCAAATCAACAGGGGATCCGGATTCGATTATGCGCTTGTGAGCACTATCACGTGCAGTATAAATGGTTCCAGAGAGGTAAACTGAATCTTTGATTCTCAATTTTTGAGTATCTTCTTTAGTTAAGGGTGTTTCCAGATGAACAATCATGTTTTTAGCACCTTTAATGATTTTTTATATTGATAATTAACAGACTTTTCTAGACAAATATACTTTTTGAGTTGGTTATAACCAGAATTAAATTAATAAAATAAGTTTTATCACAGGAAGACCACCAGAACAAGAATAACAATTAGAATAAGTATAATCGCCCCCAATATAATGAGAGGATCAGTTTTTTCGTAAACCCGTATAATTTTGTCCATAAATCCAGGATTTTTAACTCTGGCTTTTTTTTGGGCAAGAACATTCATTAAACGTTCTTCTTCAAGTATTATATTCAGATAATCCTTTTGACTGGTAACATTGACTTCCCTGTCAATAACATCCCATAAATTCTCTTCTTGAAACATCTCATTAATAAAATTATCATCAATCCCTATTTGGGGAATAAGCCCTTTAAGGGATTCTCTTCTTTCGGATAACCTGTTCTGAAATGAATCTAAAGCTTCTTTATTCCGGTTACGGTTATAACTTTTTAATTGCAATTCATGATGGGTCTTACAGAATTCAAGAGGGTTACCACACTCACACTTTTCAAAGTCACGGGGCGACTCATCATTTTTTAGCTTATAGAATCCCCCACAGTAATTACAAAAAAGGTAACCACCACCGGTGGAATGAATGGATTTTGTGTTTTTAGTTCCCTTTAAAACCATTAACACACCTTGAACCCCTTGGTTAATCAATGAAATTTTTATATTTCATTGCTAATTTGGGAAGTTTACTGAAATATTTTTCCTGCACTTTTTGGTGATTTTCAGTAATGCACCTACCCTAATTAATTATATGTTTATTATTTGTATATTAATGCTTTTTGGAAACCTGGTTCAAGTGAGGACATGCCAAAGAAAAAATGCTTCACTATCCCCTGAGAATCGTGTTTTTTTACCCACTTTGAATCATGTTTTTTACAGTATTATACCAATTTAGGAAAGTCATGATTAGTGTGTATGTCCATTAAATAATAGATACATTTCATTACATTTAGTTGCATTACATATATCTTGAGATAACTTTCCCTGGATTTTTTTTAAAAAAAATAAATTTTCAAAAAGTTTGGTGAATTCTAAAAAACCATTTCAAGAACTGTGGGGAAATGATGATGTAGCCCATCAGGTTAAAAAGTTTTAAGTATTACTTTTTTATATTTATATATGAAATTGGATTGAATATATTTAATTAGCTTAAGAGAATTAATATAGATAGTTTTATTAATTCTAGTAGCTATGGAAATCAATTTTTAGAATCTTAGAAAATCAATAAAAATACTAAAAACTATTGTAAATTATAGTAAACCCACAAATGAATCAGTAACCTATAAATAAAGAGAACAGACTAATATATTAAGTCCATTATACTGTTATAACCCATAAATTTAACAACCATAATTATCATTGTTTTGTAATCTTAAGAGGTGAATTATGTCCGCTGTTGATAACATTACTGATCTTTCCAAGTACATGGTAACCCTTCCACCCAGCAGAATATCCATTTTATGCATGACCTTCCTCAGCTTCCTTACCGGTGCTATTGCAGCATATTTTGAACCATTATCATCCCTATTTGACAGCATAGTTTACGGTGGATCAGCAGGTTTCCTGATCTTCGGACTCACCTCCATCATGGACGGGGCCATAACCCAGCCACTGGTTAATGCCATGGAAGGAAGACACATGAAAATGAAGCAATCCATGTTTGTGTCCCTCCTGACCATGGTATTGGTGGCCCTGGTGTACATTGTAGGTAGTCTGGTATCCACATATACTGTTTACAGTTACGTTATCGATGCACTGATCCTGGGCTGTGCCCTGGCCTTTGGCCTGCGCATATTTATTATATGGGGCACATCCAACATAGGAGCAGTTCGATCAATACTAATTTCTGCCATTCAACCCCTTCTCATCCTGAGTATGGTGGTGGTTATAGTCTTTTTAACCAGCATCACCACCAACATCGGATCTTTCAGTATCATAGCCGTGGCACTTAAGGGACTCGTCGCCGGGTTGATACTGATGATCGCCATTTACTCCTTCATGCTGGTGATTGAATCACCCATCAAACGTAACCTGGGAGTGGGTGGCCTGGAATTACTATCACTATTCATAGCACAATACACTGAAGGATCACGTGCCATGGAAAGCCTCTTTGAAGATATGGGCGAACCCATAGACACCCTGGTAGGAGTAGTCAGTTTTAAGAGTGAAAAGGGAGTGAAAGGATTGTTTATATCCCCCTGCGTCCATCCAGGCCCAGTGGGAACCATTGGAGGCGGGAATATGCCCACTGTCCTGGCAAAAAGCCTTGAACCATTCACCATGGTCAGCCACGGCCCATCCACCCATGATTTTAATCCTGTAAGCTCTGAAGAAATATGTAAAATCAAAGATGTGGTTTTAGGCGCCCTTGATAATATGGAATATTCTCCAAAAGCCAGTCAGTTCATCAGAGTTGAACATGAAAATGCTAAACTGGGCGCCCAGTACTTTGGAGATAATTTATTACTCCTGGCCACCTTCGCACCCCTGGGCTTTGATGATATTGATTTCGGAGTAGGTCTGGCCATTATTAAAGCTGCACAGGGACACACCAGAGCAGAAAATGTGGTACTGGTGGACTGCCATAACTCATTCAAGGGAGAATCAGGACGAGTGCTGCCTGGAAACCCCGAAGTTTTCCAGCTTATAGATGCTGTGGAAAAACTGGAAAAACCTGGAGAAAGTGAGCTTAAAATGGGATGTGCCAATGATACTATTCCAGAATTAAGTAAAAAGAGTGGTGTGGGACAAAGTGGAGTTAAAGTTATGGTTCTAGATGTAAACGACCAGAAAACAGCCTACATCCTCATGGATGCCAATAACATGGTTATTGGTTTCAGGGATGAAATAGTGGATGAAGTGAAAAAACTGGGACTGGAACACGCTGAAGTAATGACCACAGACACCCATTTCGTTAACGGCCTTTCCGGTGGACATAACCCCCTTGGGATCAGAGACAGAGATATAATAATGGAAAAAATAGTACAGTGCACCAAAAATGCTTTAGAGGATATAGAATCTGTCCAAGTTGGTGCCAAGACTGTGAAACTATCCAGTATAAACACTCTGGGTCCCACCCATGCCACTGAACTGGTAACCACCATCAGCTCCATAGTGGCTGTAAGCAGGATAATGGCACCCCTGGTGTTTGTGCTGGCACTGATCTTTGTGTTTATCTGGATATTCTACTGGGCATTTTAAGGTGACCCCCTCACCAAGGTGAAATAATTAACTCCCCAAATGGAGTAAGGTTATTCTTCCTGTGATTCATGTAATGATAGTCTTCATTAGAAAAAGGGGAGATAGTTTAAAGTCCCAAATAGAATTAATCGAAGAATATAGAATTAAAAAAAAGGCAATGACTAGAAAACAGGTTTTTTAAAAAATTAAGGGTTAAAATAAAAAGAGGGATATGTAAAAATCCTCAATACATGTTGTAGAGGAGTACCCATACAATTACCCATACAAAGAAGAATGGTAGAATACCACTCCAGAGCCATCCTTTCATTCCACCAACTGCTTCCTTGCCGAACATTCGCTCAGAAAGCTGCCCTCCCAAATAAAGGATGAGAAGTCCTGCCAGGACTGCCAGGAATTCGTTTTTACCCAGGCCACTTATGGCGCCGGTGGATAGTAAGAATGATATGACTCCTGCAACTATAGCCAGTACAGAATGTACGCTGGTTAACTTAATTTCAATGTCCATATTTTTCCTCCGTTTTAACTATGGTCACAACCATATAATATAGATAAAGGTGTACTCTTATGAAAGCAATGTCCAATGTTGATCTTTACGCCATCTCCCATGAACTTGATGAACTCCTCAAAGAAGCCAGGGTGCAGAAAGCATACCAGCCCACCAGGGACACTGTGATCATCCGATTCCACGTCCCTGGGAAGGGACGGGTAGATGTAGCATTCCAGGCAGGACTCCGGGTGCACACCACCCAGTATCCACCTGAAAATCCTAAAGTGCCACCATCATTTCCCATGCTCCTGCGTAAGCACTTAAAAAATGCCACAGTGAAAGGGGTCAGACAGCATAACTTTGACCGTATCCTGGAAATTGACATCCAGAAAGAACATCGCTTTACTCTGGTTGTTGAACTTTTCTCTCAAGGTAATATAATACTTTTGGATGAAGATAACCAGATAATCTTACCCCTTAAACACCGCCATGCCCAGGGTAGGAAGATAACCTCCAAGGAAGAATACCAGTACCCTGAAGAACGGGGTATTCACATCCTGAATGTTGAACTGGAAGATTTGAAGGATTTATTCGCAAATTCTGACTCAGACCTTATTCGGACACTGGCCAGGAGTGGTCTGGGAGGAATGTACTCTGAGGAAATATTCATGCGTTCTGGTGTGGATAAAAAACAGCCTGCCAATGAAGTCAGTGAAAGTGATGTTGAATCCATCTACCAGAGCATGAGGGAACTTTTCAAACCACTTAAAACCTTCAAATTCCAGCCACAAATCGTTAGAGAAGTCATGGAAGGGGAAGAAAAGAAAGATGAAACCCGTAGTAAACTAACAGAAACTACCCAAAATGAAGCAACAGAATCCACTCAAAATGAAACAACAGAAACTACCCAAAACAAAGTAACAGAACCCACCAAAAACATAACATTAGAAACCACCCCACATGAAGCAACAGAAACTACCCAAAATGAAGCAACAGAAACTTCTAAAAATGAAGTAACAAAAATTACCCAACAAAAATCTCCAGATAAAAAAGGTAAAAAAGTTAAAGAGGATGTTCTGCCCCTGGATATTTTAACCTACCAGAATTTCCATAAGGAACGTTTTGATACCTTTAACCAGGCTGCGGATGAGTTCTACAGTGGAAAAGTTGGTGCTGATATTAAGAAGGTTCAGGAGGATATCTGGGCCAAAGAAGTGGGTAAATACGAAAAAAGGCTCAGGATACAGGAAGAAACCCTGGAGAAATTCCAGAAAACCATTGTTGAAACCAAAAAGAAAGGTAACCTCCTTTACTCCCATTATTCTGAGATTCAGGACCTGCTGGACATTATTCACCAGGCCAGGGAGAAGTTCTCCTGGATGGAAATTGCATCTAAATTTAAAAAAGCCCGTAAAGAAGGAATGAAGGAAGCACAGATCATTGAATCCATGGATAAGATGGGTGTGCTAACCCTGAATCTGGAGGGTGAAAGGGTAACTGTCGATGCCAACCTGGAGATTCCTGAAAATGCAGAGAAATATTACAACAAGGGTAAAAAGGCCAAACGGAAGATAAGGGGAGTTAACATAGCCATTGAACGCACCAAGAAAGATGTGGAAAGAAAACGCAACAAGAGGGAAATGGCCCTAGAAAGGGTACGTGTACCTCAGAAAAGGGTACGCAAGGAGCTTAAATGGTTCGAAAAGCTCAGGTGGTTCCTGTCCTCAGACGGATATCTGGTTATTGGTGGTCGGGATGCCGGTACCAACGAAATGGTAGTTAAACGTCACCTGGACAACCAGGACATTTACCTGCACTCTGATATACACGGAGCTCCCTCGGTGGTTATCAAAAAAGGTGAAGTTGAGGGTGAAATTCCAGAATCAACCGTCCAGGAAGCCGGGACCCTGGCGGCATCATTTTCCAGTGCCTGGAGTAAGGGTTATGGTTCCCAGGATGTTTACTGGGTACACCCGGATCAGGTTTCCAAAACACCCCAGTCCGGAGAATTCGTGGCCAGAGGAGCCTTCATAATCAGAGGAAGCCGTAACTATCTCCGGGGAATACCACTTAAGATAGCAGTGGGTATTGTGGATTATGAGGGTGGACGGATAATGGCCGGTCCCGTGGAATCTTTGGCTAAATACACCGATAACTACGTGGTGTTGAAGCCAGGTTTTACCAAGAAAGAGGAAATTGCCAGATCTGTTCTTAAAAAGATCGACCCTGAACGGATATTAACCCTGGAAGATGTTATACGAGTGTTACCATCGGGTAAGTGTGATTTTGAAGTAAAGAGAAGATAATATAAAATATTATCTTTTCAAAAATTAGAACTTTATTCCTTAGCCAGAAAATGGACTATTCTCTCACCCCAAAAAAAATACACAAAAAATCACTCATCCAAAAAAAATATTCACTCGTCCAAAAAAATGGAATATTCACTCTTCCTAAAAATGAAACATTCCTCCAGAAAAATTCAATAAAAAAAAATTATTTATCTTTTTCCTTAATCTTCTTTTTTAAGATGTAATTAATATCAATAAGGTATTTTCCCTCTTCATCAGAGACTATCACAGATTCATCAGCCATCAGGGATTCCAGGTTCACCTCATAAACCCCGTGTTCCTTGACCATTATGGTTTCTATAGAACTACCCTTAATTTCTTTGATTTCTTTGACTTTTCCTTCCTGATGAAATTCAAAGAATTTACTACCACAGTTGGGACAGCCTTTAAGGATAAGGTCTTCTGAGTCTTCGTATTCCTGACCGCACTTAATACATCGATGCATCACTACCACCGAGGCTGGCCACCATTGACAGGAAGTTTGACTTCCTTTTCACTGTTTTCATGACATTTGCCGGGCCGATAATGGTTATACCCACTGTTTTCTTCTTGGAAAGTCCGAAAAATGAGCTTTCATCCTTTTCCAGGGTGTAGATATCAATACCCATGAAGTTTTCCACATCGATTTCACGCATGGTGGTTTCGATTAGCTCCGCCTCTTCTTCTGGTTCCAGTCCACCTTCAATTACCAGGAGTTCACCCTTTTTAACCTTTTCCACGATCATGGATATTTTTTCAATGCTACTCTGGGCTTTAAGTGCATCTGATGAGATGAAATCCATTTTGAGACTGTTAGTATCAACATCATCCATTTATATCACCTTTAGTTGAACTTGTCCACCATGGCCTGGTACAGTTTATCGGTGTTTTCACCGTGAAGGGCAGAGATGGAAACCACTTTATGCTGGGGGAACACTGAGAGAATCCTTTCTGGATTGGACTCCGGCAGATCCACCTTGTTGGCCACAATTACAAAGGGTATTTTACGGGCTTCCAGGTTCCCGATTATGGTTATATTGGCCTGGGTAAGGGGGTCCTTGGTGGCGTCCACCACGAGTAGAACACCAGTCACATCATCCAACCATTTAATAGCTTCTATGATGCCCTTTGTGGCTTCTTTAGCTCTTTCTTTGGCTTCCAGTTCAGATAGACCATACTGTAAGAAGTTTTTATAATCGATTTTGGTGGCGATTCCAGGGGTGTCAATGATGTCAAAATCCAGTTCCACACCATCGTAGTTAAGGCTGACCCTTTCCTGCCTGTAGACTCTTCTGGTTTCGTGTGGTATTTCTGAAACCAGCCCCAGGGATTTCCCAGTCCAGTCTTTGGTCATCCTGTTGGCCAGGGTGGTTTTTCCGGAGTTTGGGTGACCGTAGAATCCTATTTTGAGTTTTTTTTCTTTTCCAATTAGTTTGTTGAAGATGTCTGTGAAAAATTTTTTTCTGAATATACGCATGATATCGACCATTAAATCACTCTTGGTATGTTTCACCGGGCTTAAGCACGGTTACTTTGGTCTCTGTGGATAATTCAACCAATTCTTTGAATCGGTAGGGATTTTGTTCTATCACTGGGAATGTGTTGTAATGCATGGGTATTATGACTTCCGGTTCCAGCCACTGGGCAGCAATGGAAGCCTCTCTTATCCCCATAGTATAACGGTCTCCAATGGGGATTAATGCAATTTGTGGCCGGTAAATAGTTTTTATAACTGTTTTCATATCCCCAAAGATACTGGTGTCTCCGGAGTGGTAAATCTTCCTCTCGTTTTCCAGTTCCATGATGTAACCACAAGAACTTCCCCCGGGCCCCATATCTGCTATGAAGTCCATATCTGAAGAGTGGATGGCATTGACCATGGTGATCTTAATTCCCTCCGCTTCAATGGTTCCTCCCATGTTCATGCCAGTTGTTTCCAGTCCCTGCTGGGAGAGGTAAACTGAATGCTCATGGTTACATACAACCAGAGCTTTGTTCTTTTGAGCTAATTCCACTGCATCCCCAAAATGGTCTTTATGACCATGGGTAACACAAATTATATCCGCCTTAAGGTCTTCAACACTAACTGGACAGGCAGGGTTATCACGAATGAATGGATCAATTAAAATGCTAATATTCTTATCAGTTAATATATGGAAGGCCGAGTGTCCCAGCCAATTGATCCTCATTTTTTCAGCCCCATATCCACGTCCTGTGATATGCTCCATGCATCCTCAAACATTCTTTCAATCTCTAAGATGGATTTTTTATCCTTGTATATGACTCCCACTTCATAACTTTCGTATATGGGGTCCGTGGATATTATAAGGCCATTAGTCTCATCAGCCACAATGGCCACGGTGTGCACGTGGGGCATGGTGCGGATCTTAACATCCTTATCCTGGAGGAGTTTTATTAACTCCACTGATGCATCATCATCCAAGCTTGCTTCCTGGATGATCATACGGCTTTCGGTGTCCATGAACTTTTTCAGGATACCCACGTCAATGTTACGCACCCAGGGATACATCATCAGTAACTTGTTCTCGGCAGTTATTATGGTATCCTTCATGGCTTCCTGAACGTCCTGGGCCTCAAAAGACCATATTATGGATGGTTCAGTTGAATCTGACTTTATTTTATCAATGGTTCCCTTAAATGAATCTAACCGTTCATCAATGATACTTTCAATGTCCTTGGCATTCTGGATATAATTCTCCTTGAGTTTGTCCAGTCTGTTCTTAACAAACTGATCATCCCGTCCGGTACGAGTTTGCAGTTCTTTTAGTCTTTCCTTGTCAGCGGTTTCCAGTACTGATTTGGGAACAGGTACTACTTTTTCATCAGTTTTTTCTTTTGTCTTAAATGGTTTTACCTGTGGAGGTTCAGCTTTGTCATCTTTTTTGATTACAGGTTCCGCAGGTGCTTTATCACTGGTGGCTTTTTTAACTGGAACTATTTTCTTAGGAGGCGTTTTTGGTTTGGTGGCCAGATCTGGAGGTAGTGTGGTTGTTTTCTCAGTTGATGGGAGTTTTTCATCCTTTTTTTGTGTGGTTGATGGTGTTTCTACTTTATTTTTAGGGGTTATGGCTTTTTTAGGAGTTATAGTCTTTTTAGGAGTTATAGCCTTTCCCGCTGATGTATCTTTTTCCTTTTTTATTGGTGGTGTGGATGTTGATACCGGTCCAAATTTAGCTTGTTCCTTAACCCTTGGTTTGGGTTTTATGGCCCGTGGTTCCGGAGCTGGTTTTGAAGGTTTTCTATCCTTAACCGGCATTTTTTTCGGTTTGATTGGAGCAGTTACCGCTGCTTTTGGGGTTTTTACCTTCTTTGGTTTGGAAGTGGCCCCTTTTGATAAATTTATCCTGCTACCGAAAATTATCATTAAAATAAGTCCAAATACAGATGCGATTAACCCCACAAAGAAAGCTACAGGGTTTGGTGGGATGTTAAAACCAAGGTACATGAAATAAAAACCACCGATAACCAGGAGAGCCCCAAAAACGCTGACAATTAAATTGATCATCTTATACCTCCAATCATATTATGTAAAGGATTATTTATAAATTATTAGTTTCATCACACACCAATTATTATCATTCTTTCAATCTGGGTCTTAAAATATTGAATTTCTATTTCTAAATAGGGCCTTAACAATTATTAATATTTTCCGGATTTGATATACCAGATCCCCACTTCCATTAAGAAAAATAATATTTTAGTTCGAAACTTCATCTCCAGTTCTTAGTCCGAAACTGCATCTCCGGTTTGTGCACAGCTCCGGATGATGCGCACTGCATCTTCAGTCCCATTGTACCTGGAAAATATATTCCGGGTTTTTTCTGCATTCTTCTTGAGATCCTGACTTTCCAGGAGCTGGTTGATGTTTTTCGATAACCTCTCTGATGTTAAAGTGCCCATGTTCTCCACCTGGGCTATTCCATAGTTTTTCATTTTCAGGGCATTTTTCAGCTGCTCTGGATGATTTTCTATAGGGACCATCAGGCTGGGAATGCCCAGGGAAGCAATTTCCATAGAAGTGGTGTGTCCAGCCAGGCTCACCAGGAGGTCGGATAGTTTCATCCACTCCATGATGTCTCCCAGAAATCTTTTGCATATTATCCGGGGGGAAGACTCCAGATCCAGTTTTATCTGGGGTCCGGTGACCAGTATCATCCGATCACAATCCAGGTCCGGTGCTGCCTGGTGCAGGAGTTTTAAAAGTTTGTTACCAAATTCTGATCCTCCCACAGTGGCCATTACCATTTTTTCAGACTTGTCAAATCCAAAACGCTCCCTGAGATCTTTTTTACTGTCCATGGTCATGGGGTTCATCTTAAGGATGGGTCCAGTGAAATTCACCCGATCACGTATCTGGGGTGCTACCTCATAGGAATTTTGAATGTCGGGTATGATGATTGACTGGCAGAGCCTGGAGACATCCTTTATGAAACGTTGCAATCCATTTTCCAGGTACTCCAGGGTACGGTCCTTCTGGTAATCCTCCTTAAGCTCCGGTGCCAGGTCATTACTCACCAGGACGCATGGTATGCCCAGTACCTTGCAGGTGATGGGGACTGAGTAATGGGAGTCAGAGACAACCACATCCGGGTTGAATTCCTTAATAATGCGGGATTCATGGTAGATACTTTTCAGGAAAATGTAAGGTGCATCAATGGACTTGCGGGCAGTGTGTTTGAAGTTCAGCTCACCTGAACTTCCGTAGAACTTGATGGTGGGGAGTTCCACCACATCGTAGTCGCTGTACTCATTAAGAGTCTGGTATCCAGAACCGTAGCTGGCAAAGAGAACCTCATCACCCTTCTCTTCTAATTTTTGGGCTAAAGCCACTGAACGGGAGGTGTGTCCCATTCCAATGCCACAGGGTATTAGGAGTACTTTCATTTAGTCCACTTTTATGTTTAAATACAGATTAGGATTGTAATACACATTCAATAAAATACTCTAGTTTGAGATTTTTTTCTGAAAGTAACTTGGTTAAAAAGGACCATAACTAGTTTTGAATAATTATAACTTGCTTAGTTTGAATTAGATTATAAATCTTTATAAATGAATTTCTTTCTAGGCACTTCAGTTACCCACTCTTTCTTAGCGGAAACCTTGTTACCAGCCCTATCTTTCCAGGGACTTCAGTTACCAGCTATTTTATGTTCTTTCTGTTAAAAACCAATAAATGAGATATAAATTTAATCCAAAGCTATTTAAACTATTTTAAAATCATTTTAATAGAATTTAATAGGTTATAAGAAGATTTGATGAAAAAATAACTTTTATACAATTAAATAATACTTTGAGAAATTTAAAAAAAATATTATCATTCCTGTGACTCAACGAAAGAGACTATACTCTTAAAGAGTTCAAGGGATCCTTTATTGTTACTTAAACTCCAGGCTAATTTGTTCCTAAGGGCTCTTTTTTGCTCTTCACTCAATGAGTTCATGTAGAAAATGGTCTGGTTAAAAAGAGAGTCTGCTCCGTTGGGGTTGTTGAGGCTTCCCCCTTCACTTTGAAGTTCATCAATCTTTCTGCGGAAAATCCTTTTAAGGTTTTTGGATGCCCGGTAGACATCCTCGTGATCCTTGCTTTCCATCTGTTTAAGAATGGTTTCTATTTCCACAAAATCCATTCTGGAAACACCGAAAACAATACCCTCTGGTCTTATGGATTGTATCCTCTTGACACCATTGTATATTGTGAAATCATAATCTGCGATATATATCTGCCCTTCACGCAGAAGTGCCATTAATGATTCGTTGAATGTCTTGTCTGATGTGCCTATCCCTGATTTTGATCTTATTACTTCCAAAATCCTTTTTTTGGATAGCTCATCATTTTCTAAAATTTCCAGGATCAATTTTCGTAAATTGTAGTTTTTGGGCATGCTCACAAGCCTCTTAATTAGTATGTGATAATATGCACAAAGGAGTATATAAAAGATAATTGTATGTGAATATTATATAACTGTAGTTAAAAAAGAAAATGATAATACTTATTTAACCACATCGGAAGATTACAATTCCAATACAATATTGCTCATAACCAACAATTATATATATAACTAAAAACAACTATATAATAAGCATGGAAACACTCCCCGGGGGTAAAAGAACATGAATTTCTTTAATGATGAATGTGGACAAGGAGCAGCTGAATATATATTATTGTTTGGTGGTGTTATCGTTATTGCAATAGCTGCACTACTCATCTACAGAGCATACTTTAGTAATAATGCAGGATTAAACGCAGCACAAGACGTCGACACCGTTAGAGCCAGCTCAAACCATACTTAACTTATAAAAATATTTATATACACTAAATCAAAAGAATTGTTAAGATTAGTTTAAAAAAATCTTAAAAAAAAATATATGGAGGAAAAAACCATGAGCTTTTTAAAAGACGAAGGTGGACAGGGAGCAGCAGAATATATACTCTTGTTTGGTGGTGTAATCGTAATTGCAATAGCTGCACTACTCATCTACAGAGCATACTTCAGCGGCAACTCTGGACTAAACGCCGCACAGGACATAACCAACGTTAGAGTCAGCGCCAACGGAACATAAATAACATTAGAGTTAGCATAAATAACCCATAAACTTAAACATTTATGGGTTGATTTTTTTCTTTTATATTTAAGATTAAATTATAAAAGAAAAATGAGTATTGGAGGGTAAAAAATGAGCTTTTTAAAAGACGAAGGTGGACAGGGAGCAGCAGAATATATACTCTTGTTTGGTGGTGTAATCGTAATTGCAATAGCTGCACTACTCATCTACAGAGCATACTTCAGCGGCAACTCTGGACTAAACGCCGCACAGGACATAACCAACGTTAGAGTCAGCGCCAACGGAACATAAATAACATTAGAGTTAGCATAAATAACCCATAAACTTAAACATTTATGGGTTGATTTTTTTCTTTTTCTATTTGATAGAATTCAATATTACAGATATTGTGTTGATTTTTTAGTTGTTTGAGAAAAAATTAGTTTTTTATGAGGATTTTTTATACAAAAAACTCCAAAAATAATAAATGATTTATATTGGGCACTTCCATATTACTAATATACTTGGAGAAATATTTAATTTCATAAATCTACCAGATTATATTGTTAACGGTGAATAAAATGGATGAAAGAGCTCAAATTAGCGCGGAAATGATACTGTTAATAGGTGCTATGCTGATAATAGTAATTATCGCTGGAGGTTACATCTTAGGGATAACCCAATCTATAGCTGGTAACATTACCAGTGTAATAAATACTGCTAGAGACACCTCCATTAATCGCATGTGAATATTTTAATCCTTATTTAATATTATTTAAATTATATCCCATATTTAAGTTACATCTCCCATACAATAACGCTCTTATTTTTATAAATGGATTTGAAATTTGTAGAGTTACTCTTTTCAATAACCAGTTTTGTGAAAACTGAGTTCTCAAATCTTTTATCCATTACCACTGCCTTTTTATTATCAATTAGGAATATACAAAAATCACTACCTGAATCCATATAACTCTTTTCTACAGTCCCATTATTAATAAAAACCACACAATAGGGTGTTCTGTTTTTCCAGGTTATGTTTTCTGTTTTAAAATCAAAGAATACATCATTTGTAGAATTTATAAAGTCATCAGTCTTATTTGCAGTTCCCACAGAGTAAGTATAATTATTTGAATGTTTTTCATTGAAGTTCCACTCACCAAACTTGAAAATCCATTGCCCTGTACCAATCATCCGATCATTGGTAACCAAAACCACTGGCGATGGATTTTCAGGATGGGTATATTTTAAAATCTCATCTGCCTGGCTCTCTTCTAGACCATAATTATTTACAAGTAATTCCCGGGAAGCGGATCGATCCAGACCTAATATATTATTCATTATCTCCACTGTTTTGGTGGTATTTTTCACATACATATCCAGCTTAATATAACCTTCATCCCCACTGGTGGATATCATGTGCAAAATCCCCACTGAAAGACTCTCATTATCTGTGGATAATGCTTTATCAATCCAGTACTCCCTGGAACTGCTGGGAGATTTATCTTTAAATGGGAATAAATTACTGTAATTTCTCACAGCTAAAGTTTCCAAATAACCCATTCTACCATCTTCACTAACTGGACGATCTGCAATGGCTGTGTATACATGACCATTGCTCCAATCACTTATGATAACGGTGTTATTGGCCGTATTATTATTTATCCAAAGAGAAGCAGCCCATATCTCATCATTAGAACCTGGCACTATCAGGACACCTTTCTCCAGGTGCATAATTCCCGGAAGTACTGCCACTAAAAGAATTAAAATAGCTAAAACCTTTATTAAACCCGGTTTTGTTCTAAAAATATTTATTCTGCGGATATTCTTAAGCAGATCTAAGTGTTCAACACATATACCTACCATAATTCCAGTGCTGACCACCAGAGGGGGGATCAAAATCATGATAAATCTCATACCCTGTTTTAAAGTAACAAAACCCATGATGGTCCATAAAAGCAGAAATGAAAATGATAACCAGTTCATTCGGTTCAGGAATTTTTGTTGGAGTTTATCATTTAAAAGTATCCTGAATATCCATATAAGTCCAAACAATCCTACAAAGAGTGAAAGTCCCATATCTAAACTGATTTCTTCAAGGGAAGGTACACCTAACTCAGAAACTGAAGTGTAAACATTGGGCCAATCCGGCCAGGGCCCTCCTCCAGATAAGGTAGATAATTGTAAAAATGCATAGGCCAGTTTTATGATATTTATAAATCCGGTAAAGACCGCAACAAGACCCAGGGAAACACCCACAAATATAGCAAAATTGTACAGATTATTTTTAACCATTCTCCCCTTAAACAGAGTCCAGATAATGTAAATAATCCAAAAGATAGTTATAAGGTAAAATAAATACTGCCAACCATTCCAGGCCATGGAAAACAGGAAAATAGAGAATGCTGAAAGAAATGAGAATAGTATTCCTTTTTGAGTTGATTTATTGGTGTTATCAAAAGCTTCGAATAAAAACCAGACCACCAAAAACGGGAAGATGAGGTTAAACATGTCAGTATCGAACCATCCTGGAACTGTTCTGATGAAATAAAATGGAATGGTAACTGTCAGGATCCCTGCAGCCACTGCACCATACTGGTTAGTGAATCTACCCACAAAAAAGTATGCCACAATTCCAGCCAGTGGCGCTATAAATGCAGATAACCAGAAGCAGACCACAATAAGGGGCATATCTGTAAATAAATTCACAAATTTGTAAACAAATGCAGTCAGATACACAATGAGTGGAGGATAATCGAGTGGAACTCCAGGAGGATAATAAGAATGTAAGTCCCATTCAACACCGTTAATTATAGTATCTCCCAGGTATCCATGTTCCAGATAGTTTTCAGTTAAACGGTAGTTATAGTAAGAGTCCAGTTCGTACATATAGGGAAGACCATTATCATCCTGGTAAAAAGGTCTTTCATCACCAGGAATTCCAGTCAGACTAACTGTTTCCAATCTCAGGAAAAAACCTATAGAAAAAATTACTAAAATAAATAACACAGTGATTAAAAATTTTTTCCGGGCAATGAAATTAAATTTAACCATTAAAATCTCTTCTCCAAATTACAACATTTTCATTTTCATATACTGACTTAAAGTCTTCTGTACTTCTCCTTAAAATAACCATCTGGGTGAAAATGGAATTTTCAAATCTTTTATCAATAATTACTGATTCATTCTCGTCCATAAGGAGGATGATACAAAAATTGCTGGTGTCATTAATATAACATTTTTCTATTTTATCATCCTTTTTGGTAATAACACAGAAGGGTGTCTTGTTTCCCCATTGGATATTATTATCAGTTAAATTCATTATCACCCCGTCATCAGTTTTCAGTTGATCCCCATTTAGGGTAATTGTACCATAAGAGTACGAATAGTTTCCAGCCTTACGAAGGTTAAAATTCCATTCTCCCCAGTTCGAAATCCAGTACCCATTTGATATCATACTTTTATCAGTCACTAATACAAAAGGTTTGGGATTTAAGGGATGAGTATACTGTAATATGTTTTCTGCCTGGTCCTGAGTAAAGTTTTGCTGGTCAATTAAAAAGTTTCTTGCATTTTCTTTATTAACACCCAGTATCTGATTCAGGATTTCCACAGTTCTAGTAGTATTGTGTGTGTAATTATCCAGTGTTAACTGGGCAAAATCTCCACTGGAAGTAAGCATTTCAAAAATACCTGCAGATAATGTTTCATTACTAGTTGAAAGTGCTTTATCTATCCAGTATTCCCTGGATGTGCTTGGAGATTTATCACCAAACTGGTAAGCATCATCATAAGATCTTAGTGGTAACGTTTCTATATAACCTAATCTACCATCAAAAACCACAGGCCTATGAGCGATTCCAGTGAAAAAGTGACCGTATACCCAGCTAGAAATGACAACAGTATTTTCTGAAGTGTTCTGACTAATCCATTCCCCTGCATCCCACAGATCATCATTCATCCGTGGATTTAAGTTGGATAAATTACCATTAATAACTAAAATTGAGGGTAGAACAACTAAAATTAGAAGGATTACCGAAGCTGCTGCAATAATAACTTTTTTATTTGAAGAATCAGATTTAGCAGAAGTGATCATTTCAATTCCCAACCCCGTTGCAATACCTGCACTAATGGCCAAAGGAGGTATTAGGAGCAATAAAAACCGTATGCCTTCTGATAGTGCAAAAAATCCAATTATAACCCATAAAACAAGGAATAAATAGAAAAATCCATTTAGGGGTTTATGGTCTTTATTATGGTCATCCCCACCATTTATTTTAATAATAAAGCCCATGGATATTAAACCAAGAAGACCCAAGCCCAAAAGTCCAGGTCCTATCCCCAAAATTAATTCTGGAAGTCCGGGTGGTTGCAGTTCAGAGATTACTGTGTAAACATTGGGCCAATCAATCCATGGATTTTGTGCAGACGACAAGTTCAATAGCGTTAATGGCCCAAAGATCAATTTTAAGAGGTTATAATAATTAAATAATAATGATAATAAAATAAAAATGCCCAAAAAACTTAAAATAACAAGACTAAATGTTTTAATGTTTTGACGCTTGAATTTAGTCCATATAAAAAAGATCACCATGGATATCAAAAGTAGATAAAACAAATATTGCCATCCATTCCAGGCCATGGAAAAAAGAAACATAAAGAAAGCAGAACAGGTAGCTAATGATATTTTTATTTTCAGATCCCTACCTTCCTGCATAGCCGCCAGTAATAGCCATACAATAACCAGGGGAAATATCACATTAAACATATCTGTGTCAAAAAACCCCGGAACAGTTCTCATGAAATAAAAAGGCACAGTGACAATTAATAAACCAGCAATGATAGCCCCATAATCATTGGTATATTCCCTCACAAAAAAATAAGCAACCACACCTGCCATCGGCGCTATGAACGCAGGAAGCCAGTAAGAAATAACCATCAAAGATACTGGCATGAATATATTGACAATTTTATAAATAAATGCGGTCAAATAAGCTATAAGAGGCGGGTAATCAAGGGGTACTCCCGGAGGATAATAAGAATACTGATCAAATTCCCTATTATCTATTTTATTGACCAAAGTGCCCTGATTCAGCAAGTTTTCAGTTAAACGATAGTTATAATAAGAATCCATATCGTACATGTAGGTAAGGCCATTTTGATCCTGATAGAATGATTTTTCACTGTCTGGAATTCCATTTAGATGTGTAGATCCTACTCTTAAAAAGATACCCAGAGAAAATATGAGTATTATAATGGTCAATTTGATTGCTGTTTGTTTTCGGGACATAGGACTCCATAGAGATGTTATGGGATAGATAATTATCTTTATCTATGATTTATAAAAATTTATAAATATTTTAACCAGATAAAAAATTATTCTGAAACTTTAAGTAAAATGGCATGACATAATAATCTAACTATTTTTCAGAGGTTATCCGCTCCAATCCATCAACTAATCAACTTATAATACCATAGCAATATGAAATGAACCCCCTGTCAGATTAAATCTAATTTTTTAAAAATAATTCACCTTTTTTAGTAACAACCAAAACATTGTGAATTATTTATAAGCTATTATTATATACTGATCTTTATGAGGAAAGCCCCATTATTAATGTAAGCATTCGTATGTATTCTAAATAACATTGTACTAAAATAAACCAAAAAATGGGTTTTCAAAGATCTAACTGGACATATGAAAGTCTACATATTTTCTCTGACGGAAAAAAACAGAACGAATGCAATAACAAAAATAAACATTAATATTGAGGGTAAAACGATTAATTATGGGATCGTACCCCGTGTCTCCAATTAAATCATCACACACCTTTTCTATTTCTAATTCACAGCATTATGCTAATATTATTTAACAATTACCTTGGAAGTGAAAATTGAGAGTAAAATAGATTAAGTACAAGTGTGATAATATAATGATTACCAATAGATTAATCAAAATGGGGAATACTGTAGAATATTAGAGGCACAATGTCGTTATTTAAAAACCCTTGGGGGGCCAATGAAAAGGTCAATTTCAAAAATCTCTTTTTTGGAGTGGATGATGAAAAAGACCCGGATCGGCCAAAGGTCCATGAAAATGTAACTCTGGGAGTTAGTTACAAATTCCGATCAAAACCGCCTCAAATCGGTAAAAACGCACACCTGCGTTCAAACACCGTCATCTACAATGATGTGGAGATTGGTAATGATTTCCAAACTGGACATGGAGTACTGGTAAGGGAAAAAACCACCATCGGCGATAAAGTACTCATAGGAACCAACAGTGTCATTGAAGGACACTGTGATATTGGAAGTAACATCAGCATCCAATCAAATGTTTACATCCCAAAAAACACTTTAATTGAGGATCATGTTTTCCTGGGACCCTGTTCCTGTTTCACCAATGACCGGTATCCATTAAGGGTAGATTATAAACTTGAAGGCCCAATAATACGGAAAGGAGCATCTATTGGAGCTAATTCAACTTTTCTCTCCGGTATTGAAGTGGGAGAAGGATCCATGGTTGCTGCCGGGGCCATTGTCACCCGTGACATACCACCACATTACCTGGCCATTGGTGCACCAGCCAAACATAAACCTTTACCCAAACACTTTAAGAAATTGAATAAAATTTAGGGAATCAAATTTTAGGGAACAATTATCATCTTCCCCGAAATTAGGAATCATTTGGGTAAAAAATATCCTTTTTTTGTAAAAACTTATATCATTCTTATCTCCTAATTCTAATTATGGAAGTATCATTAATCATACCCATGTACAACGAGGAAGATAACGTCCTTATCACCCTCAATGAAGTTAAAACGGTTCTGAAAACCTACCAGAGCTATCAGATACTGGCAGTGGATGATGGTAGCAGCGACCAAACCATGGCTTTACTGGAAAAATACGCATCAGAGAATCCAGAATTAGTGGTCCTGAAACATCCAGTGAATATGGGAATGGGAAGAGCACTTCGAACTGGTTTTGAAAAGGCAGAAGGCGATGTGATCATCACACTGGATGCTGATTTAAGTTATGACCCCAAATATATCACAAAACTCATCCAGGAGCTCCATGAAAATCATCTGGACATAGTAATCGGATCCCAGTACATGGCAGGAGGTGAAACTGAAGATATTCCTTTCATCCGCCTCTTTGTAAGCAAAATGGCCAATAAAATTGTGGGTTATGCCCTGGATAAAAACATAAGCACTGTAACCGGAATATTGCGCGCCTACAGGAAAGAAGTTATAGATTCCATAGAGATTGAATCTAATGGAACTGAAATTAACCCTGAAATACTTTCAAAGGCAATGGCACTTGGATTTGAGGTTAAAGAGATCCCTGTAAAGCTTAAAGGGCGGAAATTAGGTGAATCCAAAGTTCAGTTCAGGGCCACCACCGTTTCACATCTTTTATTCACTTTCTACGAAAAACCAATGATTCTTTTTGGAGTAATTGGACTTATATTGTGCATTATAGGAATCATAATTGCAATATATTTATTCTATGAGTATTTGATTGGTACACTGGATCCAACCAGACCTTTAATGTTTGTTATGGTTTTAATGATAATCTCGGGGATACAAATCCTTATTTTCGGGTTTGTTTCCACCCAGATTAGTCTCCTGAAACGTGAAATTTACATAATTCAAAAAGAGAATAAGTTAATGAGGAAAAAATTGAAATAACTACAAGTTAATTTCTTTTAATTTTCCACTTATTCGGGTGTTTTTATGGACAAGCCCAATGTATCAATTGTAATTCTTAACTGGAATGGCTGGGAAGACACCATAGAATGCCTGGAATCATTATTTCAAGTTAACTATCCCAATTTTGATGTTATTGTGGTAGATAATGCTTCAGAAAATGATTCTCTGGAAAAAATCAAAGATTATTGTTCGGGTAAACTGAAAGTAAAATCATCTTTTTTTGATTACAACTCTAAAAATAAGCCCATTCATGTTTTTGAATACTTTGAAGAATTTGACAACATCAAAATGCCATTTAACAATTCTAATTTTAAATTTAACCAGTTAAATCTTATAAAAAATAGTAAAAATTACGGTTTTCCCGGTGGAAACAATATAGGAATCAAATTCGCCCATAAATTCTTTAATCCAGATTATGTTCTTCTTTTAAACAATGATACCATAGTTGAGGAGAACTTCTTACTAGAACTAGTAAAAAACGGAGAAAATAGAAATGAAATTGGTATTTTAGGCCCCAAAATCTACTTCTATGATGAATCCAATACCATCTGGAGCGCAGGATGCAAAATATCATGGAAACTCAGTAGAGGGATTCAGATAGGATGCGGTGAACCAGACCATGGTCAGTATGATGAAGTAAAAGAAGTTGAATATGTCAGTGGCTCTGTTTTTCTAATTAAAAGTGAAGTTATCCGAAAAATAGGTTTAATGGATGAAAAATATTTTTTGTACTTTGAAGAGAGTGATTGGACCCTCAGAGCAAACCAGGAAGGTTATAAAAGTTTGTATGTTCCCACTGCCAAGGTGTGGCATAAGGTTTCACGTTCTGGTGGTGGAATCAGCAACCAAGTTGGTTTGTATTATATAACCCGTAATCGCTGGATTTTCATGAAAAAATGGGCTAAAAAAAGTGACTATATTTTATTTGTTATTTATCAGGTAATTGGGGCTTTCATATTTCCCATTATCCTTAGTATTTACTATAGGAATAAAAAACTGTTTTCAACTTACTATAAGGGATTAATCGACGGGATTAAGTCATAAAAATCCATCACTGCTTTTATCCAACATAATACAATTTCAAAAGATGAATAAAAATAAACGCATCCTAAAAGAGTGTTTATGAGGATTTTAATTGATAAAATATTTTTTTAAAAAAATTATTTCCTCTTCAAAAAAACAGAACACTCTTACCACCAACAGATAAACATGGCCAGCTATATTGTTTTGAGGATTATTGGGATGACACTTGATGTTACTTCAGTTTTATGAACCTTATTTTACTTTCAAGAACTTGTGATTTTTTAAATGTGGAATACCTATCAAAAAATAGGGTATTCACTTTATATATTACAATGTTGAATAAAATTATTGGATAATATTTTCATTGACCCTGCTGTTATTAAATTTAAAAATCTGATTTCATGAAACTTAAAAAATTAAAAGATGACAATATCAAGGCAATAATCTGTATTTTCATCTTGTTTAGCATCACACTGGTTGTTTTCCAGTACACAGTGGAAATTAGGGAACCCTGGTTTGGTGAACTTTCCAGTGATCCTTACAGCCACCAGTGGCTTACTGGTAGCACACTTGAATTCAGTGAAAACTGGTACCGGGAGGGCCCTTTGAACTGGGGGTTTGTAATGCTTGAAACTCCAGCATCCATTGAATTTACTAATTCCTCCAGTAGAGAACCATACCTAAGTTATCTTCCAGGTTCCATTATACCCATATATACTTTAAGCAAAGTAACAGGGACTGAACCCAATGCTTCTTTAGTGATGGGTTATAACCTTTTTAACCATTTCACCATTGCCTTATTGCTTTCACTTTTGATCTTTGTTTTTTTAAGGCAGATAAAAATTGATTACTTAAACTCCTTCCTTTTTGCCACCATCCCCATATTTCTGGAATTATTATTGCCCGGACCGTTATACTGGCATCAGAATGTGTTTTTTGCTGACCAAGCAGTTATTTTGCCATTTGTTTTATATATATTTCTCGAAATTATTCGTGATGGGCCGAACTGCAAATATGCAAAGGTTTTATGCATTTTACAGAATTTAGTACTGTTTTACGGTATTTTTACTGATTGGTTGTTTGTCTTTATTGCATTAACTGTATATTTGAAGCGTATTTTTGAAGGAAAAATCAAATTCAGCATAAATATTGGTATTTTTTTAAAAGAAAACATAAAGTTCTGGTCAGCACCACTTTTAGCGGCTGCATTATATCTAACTCAGATCTTCTTTTTCAACCAAATGAAAAATATTATCCGTAATTTTTTTTATAGATCGGGACTTTCAACAGAGGGTTCTCAAATTTTAACCACTGGATCAGTGGTTATAAGCAATGGATTAACTGTTTTTATTGCTTACATCATAATTGGATACGGAGAAATTGGTCTTTATGCTCTCTGTTTTTCGTTTGCTATTCTTGTAGTACTTGTATGGTTTATTTTGAGCGAAAAAATATTAAAAAAAGATAGTAACGTTGAAATAAAAAGAATATGTGCTTTGATGGCAATTTTATTGATACCCTGCATTTTGCAGGTACTGGTATTTAGAAACCATTCAATAATACATACTTTTTCCGTGCTGAAGTTTTCAGTTCCACTAACCACTATTCCCTTTGTACTATGCCCTATTTCCATATATTTAATTTTGAAAAGGAAAGTTAAGCTTCCGAACATTAACTTGGGACTGTTCAAAAATTTGAAGGTTGATTTTGGGCTTTTAATAATATTTCTTATGGTATTTACAATAACAAGTTTCTATGTTGTTAATGAACATCCAAATTACAAGGAAATATTCCCCGAAACTAATCATAGCTTACAGGTACTGGGAGATTCAATACAAAAAAACACACAGTATTCAGATGTAGTATTTTCCCCTGATTTTGAAATTAAAAGTCACCCCCCTCAACAACTGGCTTATTCCATGAAAAAAGTATACAAAATCAATTCAACTGAAGATATTGGAAATTATACCAGAGGACTATCTGGTTACCATGTAGTTATCATGTTTATAGGCCATCCCTCCAAAGAATGGGAGATTGAACTGGTAAATGCTAGCATGGTTCAAGATGGTGATTATTATTATTACCGGTTAAATTAGAGTCTAATATCACAGCCGGTGTTTATACTTGTGAAAATTAGACCAATTAATACCAGTAATTGTATTATTATTTCAATCATGCATCCATTTCAGCATCTAAAGTCTTGAAATTCCATTAAACCTGATTAAACCCATAATTGTTGTTTTAAATGTATTTACATTGAATTATTCACTTGAATAAAATTGTAAAAAGATTTTAGCCACTCTAAATACCACTAAAGTAAATGTTATTAACTCGTTTCGACCTAACACATCATAAGATAACTCCATATGTGTCACTTAATACATCACATGATCTCATAATACGTTAAGAGTTCTACAAGTCATATTTCAGAGGAATTAAATGGAAAAAAGGAATTTATTATTTGAACATGGGGATTTAATTCTTATATTAGTTATATATTCATTTCTAGCATTTTTTTCCATTAATTACCATCATTACCGTCTTGGTGCTGATGGAATGTCATATATAGCCATAGCTGAAAACTATTTAAAGGGAGATTGGACTAATGCCATAAATGGTTACTGGAGTCCGCTTTATTCCTGGTTAATGACGCCAATCATATCCTTCGGTTTCAAAATAGACTATGCTGCATATGTGACTAGAGTTGTATCTTTAATTGTTGGTTTTTTCACAATAATAGGCTTAAGCAGGTTAAGTTCCACTTTTAAGTTACATAGCCAGATAAAAAGAGCATTATTAATCACTTCAATTCCAATGATTTTATTTTTTGCAATATATTATGACACTCCTGATTTGCTGGTGGTTTGCCTGCTTGTTTACTACTTTAGTATCATTTTTAATGAAAATTATTCTGATAGTTGGGTTAACGGTGCATTGTGTGGCTTTTTTGGAGGCATAGCTTTCCTTAGTAAAACCTATATCCTTCTTTTCTTCCTTGCACATTTCATTTTTTTTAACCTTTTATACTCTTTTAAAGGTTTAAAACTGCAAAAAAGTGGTGTTAGAAAAAATTTCATTATTGGGTTGGCAATTTTTTTGGTAATAAGTGGAATATGGATCGGCACTATAAGCACAAAATATGATAAATTGACCATTGGCACTTCAACAGAATATAACCATGCTCTTATTGGCCCAGAATACCAGAACCATCCAGTTTATTTTGTAGGCCTTATTGAACCTCCAAATCCAAGTGCAACTAGTACCTGGGAAAATCCTTCTTTAGTTAAATTGAATGATTGGAGCCCATTTGAATCCGGGGAATACTTTGAATTCCAATTAAAAACGATTTATAAGACCCTGCTCCAGACCACAATTATAATTGAATATTACTCAATACTATCTCTGGCAATAATAATCATGAGCTTATACTTCATTTTTAGGTCAGATACTAAGAAAAGTTTAAAGGACAAATTAATTTACTTAATGGTCACCATATTTATTTATACTTCTGGATACCTACTCATTTTCATTCAAGAACGTTATTTATGGCCCACAATTATTTTAATAATGTTCTGCGGATTTATTCTGATAAATTCATTTGAAAAGAAGAGTAATTTAAACATGAAATATAGAAATATATTTTTAGTTATTTTAATGTTTTCTTTCATCTTCGCACCGGCATATGAGCTTTTAATTTATCCAAGTACAGATAGCAGTGGTTACGTCTTGAGTAAAACTTTAAAAAATGATTATGGAATACAAGGTAACATAGCCTCAAATAATCTTTGGGGCGAAACACTGGAGGTTACCTATTATTTAAATAGTAAATATTATGGGCTGCCCAAAAATACTAACAACTCCCAAGAATTACAAAATGAATTGGAGGCCTGTAATATTGATTATTACTTTGTGTGGGGTGATTCAAATAATGTCAATTTATCGGATTATAGGGAAATTACCAATGGAAAAATTCAAGGACTGTGCATTTACAAAAGGACCTGAAAAATACTATTTTTACTGAAAAGTTGTTATTTGAAGGGGATCTATGATAAAAATTTAGTGAAATTTTTTTCAATAAAAATACTATTTAAAAATGCTTTAAAATAAAATTTAGCAATCCTTTATTACTCAATAAACTGTCAACCCTTTTCTCATTCAATACATTTGACAAAATATACGATCCCATTCCTTTAATAAAACTCCCTTCAGACATTAAAACCCGGGAAAGTTTCTTAGCTCGATTAACATCTCCCTTTTTAATACATTCTAATATTTTAGAAACGTATGTTGCATTTCTCCTTTTTTTCACAAGAGGATATAATTCAGGATATCGAGAAATGATGATCGAGTAAGCGAGTAAAGCATTTTCAAGACCAAGTTCTTTCATATCCTGACTTTGTGTGGCATTAGCACCATGTAACCTGTACATACCCAAAATTTCATCCATAAATCCAATGTCACCTTTCATCAGAACTTCCACACCAAAAAGAAAATCGTACCAATACTTTAAACGAGTCTCTAACCCCTTACAAGGAATTTTTTCATATCTATACATTGTAGATGAAGGGCACAGAATTAGGGATGGGTCAAAAAAAGATTTAATTGTTATTCTGTCTGGGATTTTATTGAAACCTATGACCTCACTAAACTTCCCCAATGATTTCTCTTTACACGAATCAAAAACATCCACATCGTGAGTGCATGCAACTAAATCAGGATTTTTCGTAAGATATTTAACCTGTTTTTCTATCTTTTGATGATACATCATATCATCCCCATCAAGAAAAGATACATAATCACCATCAGCACGTTTTAAAGCCCGATTCATATTATAAGCTATTCCTTTATTTTCTTTTGCCAAAACTGGTTCTATTGATGGATTGTTCAAAGCGTACTCCTTTATGATTTCAGGAGTTTTATCAGTGGAACCATCATCAGCCACAATAATTCTGTTTATATTCTCATAAGATTGATTTATTACACTCTCCAAGGTATCTTTAACTAGATTTTCTTGATTGTATGTAAAGATCAAAATATTGACTGAAGGTTTACGCATTACTACCACATATTTTTATATTTTTAACATATGTTCTATAATTTTTAGTCCCTATTTTTATGGTGAGTACTATTTGTCGGTTAGTCAAAAACTATTATTTCTTTGAACAGATAAATTCTTCCTTTGAAAATGTTATTTAAAGGCTTAAGACATCCATTTCTTTTGTATTCTGTCTAACCTCGGATTAGTCTGCAAGCTTTTTCTATTATTAAAATTCTTTTTAAGTATCCTAAATGTTTTTTTAATTTTTCGAGCTCTTACTGAATAATATGAACATCCTATCAATGTTAAAATTAGTTTGAATAGATATTTCGGATTTAATAAAAAGGATGAAGAGTGGTATTTTATAGCCAAAATTAACATATTCTTGGTTAAATGGTAACGTCTTAAATCATTCTTCATCCAATCACGATTTTTTATCTCAGATACCCTTTTTGAAATGTTTCTTTTATGATAAACAATTGAATTAACTGCTAAAAACGATTTGAATCCTGACAATCTAATTCTCCATGATAGGTCCACATCTTCGTAAATTGCGAAAAAATCTTTATCAAAAAGCCCCACATTCACTAAAACATCAGTCCTATAAAGGGCAGCAGCAGCACAAGCCCCAAATATCTCACTATTTTGATTCAAATTATAATATTTTGAATCCATCCCTATATCTCGAGCGCTCCAAGTTGTAAGCTCTTGACCCATAGAATCAACTATGTCCCCGCCAGGTTTCATTAAAAGGGATTGTACACTACCAACATGAGCATTTTCTTCTGCAACTTTGACCAATTCGTCCAAGAAATTTTTATCTAATGTGGTATCGTTATTCAGAAGAAGTATATATTTTGGATTAGATTTTTTAATGGCACACCTGATCCCAATGTTGTTACCCTCTGCAAAACCATAATTCTCATTATTTTTTATTATAGCGACATCAACAGCAGACTTTCTGATACCATTTTCTATTTCAATGTGCTCTTTTATCTTCTTCACAGATTCATCTTCTGAGGCATTATCTACAATAATCATATCAAAATTAGGGTAATTAACCTGATAAAGGGAATCTAAACATTCTATTGTGTCCATCCATCCATTCCAATTAAGGATTATGATGGAAAGTCGAGGATAATTCATTTTTTCACTTATGTTTCACTTTAGATTGTTTTTTAATAATATAAAGTTTTATCCAAGTATTTCAGCTCTTTGATCTTAAAAAAATATTGGAAGTAAGTTCAACTAAGATCTTTTTTTATTAGCAACTATCAAAAACTGAAATCCAAAAAAGTTAGGTTTCATGATTCCAATTAAATGAAGGATATTATTATATTTTAAAGATTCTGCGAAGTTTATGTCAAAAGTGGAAATTTCAAAACCATTTTCCAAAAGAATCTTTTTTACACTTTTTTCATTGAAAAATCTAAGATGTCCTCGGTCTAATAAACCTTGATCTTTATATTCAAAATTCCCAAATAAAAGTTTTAATCGCATACTCCAATGTGCTATATTGGGTACTGATAATATTAACTGACCATCCGCTTTAAGATATTCCTTAAAACTTCGAAGTACTACTGCCGGTTCTTTTAAATGCTCCAAAACATCAGCAAATACAATGCAATCAAAAAAATTCTCATATTTACTATTTAATTTTATTGATTCTACATCTCCCACAAATACCTCTTGACAATAGCTTTTCGCTAACTGAGCTGCGTTCTTATTTATCTCAATACCAAAGACTTCACAGCCATTTAGTCTCAACCTTTTTGATAGACAACCCTCTGAACATCCTACATCTAATACTCTCTTATTTTTACCAATTAATCCAATTATTTTGTTGTGAGATGGACTAAAAAAATTATTGCTCATAGAATTCCTCACTTATATAAATAGTGCAAAGCTCTTATTATATTTCTACAATTAATTTAATTTTCCTATTTTTTGTGATATAATCTAACTAAATGAATATTTCAAATATCATTTAATAATAAATTGATTGATTAGATTAGTATTAATCCATTTTATAATATCATTTATTTAATACCCTTTTGATTATATCTATATCCTCATTATCCACTCCTTTAACGACTAATAACACTGTAACATAGACTAAAGTAGCTAAAATTACTAAAATTACTAAATTCAAATTTATGAAAACCAAAATAAACACAGCCATAACAAAACTAGCAAAAATTATTCTTATAAGATCATCTAGAATTTTTTTAATTTGAATACCATAACCCATATTATAACTGACCCTAAAAACCATTCCTACAAGAATTATTTCCGTTAAAACTGCAACAATACTTGCACCTATTAAGCTGTATTTGGGAATCAGAACTAAATTTAATAATACATTAACTACTACGCTTATTCCTGTTATTTTAGTCAATATTAGCTGTTTATTGGTGGCTTCTAATAACCTTACAAACGCCGCACCTGCAAATGTAAATACAATGGTCCAAATTAATATTTGTAAAGTAAGAATTGATGGTATAAATTCCGAGCCAAACACCACTAATATTATTTTATTCGCCAAAAACGTGGTTGCGATTCCTACTGGAATCCCTAATATTATCATAAATTTGAAATATTTTTCATTCATTTTTTTCAACGAATCTGGTGAAGAAATATGGAATTTAGACATTGAAGGAAAAACAGCAATGTTAATGGTTATTGGAACAAACACTAAAAAAAGCACTAGCCTATAAGCCGCATTGTACCAACCAAGAACTTCATTACTTTGAATTAAAGAAAGCATAACACAATCAATATAGGTATATAAAGCCACTGAAATTGCTGTAAGTCCATATGGTAATGACTCTTTAACAGTAACTTTCCAAAATTCTTTATCATACTCTATTTTTGGGATTGAAAATTTCCATAAACAAATAACAAGATTATATGCTAATACAATAACACTTGAAACTAAATATAAAATGGAAAATCCAATAATATCAAATCCAAAATTTATTGCAATAATCACACCCACAAACATTAAAATACTATTTAAAATTTGCCCTAAAGATTGATATTCCATTTTTTCATAGGCTTGAAAGATAGAATAAAAAATTCCAAAAAATGAGGTCAAAATAACTGATGATGACACATAATAAATTACTATCATAGTTTCTTGAGGATAACCAAGTAAATTTACAAATAATATAACCAATCCCCAAGTTAAAAAAATCAGTAATATTTTAATTAGTAGTACATTCCCAAGATATTTCATTGTTAATGATTTATTCCTCGCAACTTCTCGCACGGTTAAGGTATTCAGACCTAAATCAGCAATAACGAAAAAAATATAAGAAAATGATAAAGCAAAAGAAAGAATTCCAAACCCAGCGGCACCCAAATACCGTGCAGTATATAAAATACTTAAAAAAGACAAGGCACTAACTATAAGTTGGGAAATGAACAATAATGTTGTATTTTTAGCTATTCGCCTAGCTGTATGCATTTTTACCTCTTCTACACTGCTTGGAACAGAATTAAATTCATAGTTTATTTTTAGCCCTTTAAAAACAATTTATGAACTAATATCTCTTTTCTTGGAATAAATAGCCATACTATCAGATCGTTTAGATTTACCAAGAATTATACTCGTCAGATTAGCAAAAGGATAGGAACAGGCCAATCCAAACAGAGGATTTATTTCATGTGCTATAAAGAAATATTTTAAACTTGATAATATATTATTGGGGTTATTATCGTATTTTATCGTTAAAACATCAAAACCAGTTTTATCTAACAAAGATTTGATAGTAATTGGCGTGAAGTAATAGAAATGTCGTGGAATGTCCCACCCTATCCAGTATTTTTTAAAATATTTCGCCTCAAAACTAGCTACATTCGGTAAACTGATTGTAAACATCCCATCATTTTTTAAAATCCGATTAACTTCCGTTAAAGTGGTTTTGGGATCAGATAAATGTTCAATAACATGACTTAAAATAATTGCATCAAAAAATTCATCCTCAAATCCAGCATCTTCCACGATGCCCGTGAAAACATTCAAACCATACTTCTCTCGCACATATTTAGCTGCTAAGTCGCTGATTTCAACACCATAAGTTTCCCAACCTTCCTCTTTCAATTTTAACAGCCCTTTTCCATCCCCACATCCGATATCTAAAATTTTACCACCTTTTTTTGGTGGTATCGTCATTTTATAGGAAATTTTATTTATAAATCTATGAGCAATTTGTTTAATTTTTGCTTCCATCACCCCATTATCATTATCCATCTCCCAATATTCATCAGGATAATAACTGGAGATTACAGTTTGTTTAGGCCGTGGATTGATATAAATTAAACCACATTCCTTACACTTCACTACAGTGAAGAGGCCGTTTTTTTTATATTTAATATCTTTTCCTTTAAAAAAAATATCTGATGACTTTGAACCACATAAATTACATTCAACATATTCAAAATTCTCTTCTGAATCCATAATATACATATCCTAATTAACAATATTTAATTTTATTTTAACCTGATATATAGAGGGATATAACTCCTTATGAACCAACAACATTAAATCATCTCTATATAAAAAAGATGTTTATTTTAACAGAACCCATACATTTGTTAATATTATAATTTTTTTTCGTATATATTTACAAACCCAAACTGTTTTAAAAGTTTGTAATTAGTTAAATTTAATCCTTCTTTATTTGATAAATAATAATCCGCATTATTCTTTTTTAGTTCATCGTTGTAATCAATTGACAATTCATCCACATTATAATCCTTCGGCTGATAATAATATGGCTTTCCATCCTCAAAAAACGGCATGGCTATCACTTTCATCCTAAGATACCAGCTAAAATAGGCAGAATAATCTGCATATATGATTTTATTATTATAATCGGGATCATAGTCTTTAAGCCAGTTACTGGAGGATACTGTGCAATCAACTTTTTCTTTAGTTAAAACATTCTCATTTAAAATATTGGGAACATAATTAACTGTAGAAACTAATAAAAACACTATTAATATAACAGACAAGATTATAGAAGATACATTTGTATTTTTGACTTTATATTTAAATCTGGATGAAATTTCATTAAGGCCCAATATTAAAAAGTAAGCTACTGGTGCGGCCATTGTTACAAAATATCTATCATCTTTAATAGTGTAGATGCTGTGAAATATGAAAAATGTCATAAACCACAACAGAAATAAAAAATTTAAATCCATAAAGCGTATCTCTAGCTTTTTCAACAAAATGTAACTCACCATGATAAGTAAGAAGAAAACAATTTCACTGATCATGAAATGTACTTTAGAAAAACTAAAAACGAAAATTAAACTTAATATCAAAAACATTAAAATCTCTTTTTTGTTGGTAGCTATACTAAATTTGGATAAATTTCTTTTAAATTCGTTTTTAATTTCATATTTTCCCATTAAACTATAAATTATAATCCCCATGAGAATTATTGATATAATAGCAAATCCACCAGGCCCAATATAAGATAAGAAGTTTTTGATATAAAAAAACAAATCGGGTTGGTAAAAAGAACTGCCGATAGGTCCTGAAGATCCAGTTGTGTGGAAGAAATCTTGGAATGAATAAAAAGCATTGCCAAATACATGATTAAAAAACAATAACACTGGGAATAATGGTAAAAGAGAAATTAAAATCCCTATAAAAATATCTTTGATGTTTTTAAAACTGTTTTTGTTAATTAACAAGTAGAACAAAATAGGGAAAATTATGAGACCTGCAGTGTACCTGGTTAAAAACGCCAACATTGCAAAAAGAAAAGATAAATAGAAAAACTTTGAATTCTTTTTAACAGCTAAAACTGTGAAGTACAAAGCCCAAATTGATAATGAAACACTAGGAATATCTGAAAGACCAGCCCCGGAAAAAAGTAGGACAATGGGAAAAGTAGCAAATAATAACGCTCCCAAAAAGCTCAAGTTTTCATTGAAACGCAGCTTAAAAAATAGATAAAGACCCATAACACCAAAAACAAAAAAAGAGCCATCTAAAGCAAATATTATTGTTTCAGATATTGTACCAAACCTGAAGAATATGGATGTCAAAAAAGGCAATAATTGTGGCCGATTCAAATCAGCATAACCTGAACTTTTCCCTGCAAATAAAAGGGCATTAGACAAAAAATCATAGGTATCCCACATGGGACCAATTTCTAACTGAACTTTCACCCGGTAATAAATAATGATACTGATTATTATTAATAAAGAGATGATTAAAATAACTGAATAAACATTATTTTGTAGTATGCCTAATTTTTCTTGGAATTTCAAAATATCACCTAAACACATCACTTTAATTCCAATATTTCAAATCCCACTTAACTGATAAACTTTAGGATAACTGAAACCAGGATCTTCAAGTTTTTCATATCCGGTTATATCAATTGATTCATTTCGCCATAACATATAAAAGCTAATATTATTTCTATGTAATTCTTCAGAAATTTCTTTTCCAGATGATTCTGGTTTTGTCAACCCATAATATTTAGTATCTAAGTAGTAAGACAGGATAAGTGTATCTCTCCAGTCCGCAGAGTTTGCAGCTATGTTACTTCCCTGGGCACCATAAGGCTTTAGATTTTCTGCCATGTTATAAACATCTTTACCATTACCCGAGACATCATACAAATTAGATACTGGATAAAAAATAAATGACCCACACACAACTAGTATTAATATCATTGAAATATTTTTATTAATTGAATACTCCTCAGACAAAACTTTGATTGAAAAAATACCCAGTAATAACAATAATATATCAATAAACCAGAAATATCTAGCTTCTACAAATATAAGACAATATCCTGCTGAATATATAAATAT
>AMGN01000053.1 GCA_000309865.1 Methanobacterium sp. Maddingley MBC34
CTTAAAAAAAGTGCCAGAATGATTATTAAAATGGATAAGACTGAAAATGATTCTATTATCTTAAAAATTTCCAACATATCATAGGAGATAACTTGAAGTTCGAAATCAAAATTTTCAATAGATGAAAATGGACTCCAACTTTTAACCTTAATATATGATGGATCATCCCAGTAACTCAATGAATATTCATCTGGGGGTACCATTAACCCCTCATAATAGGATGGATGCCCATGAGCCCCTGGTCCAAAAACAGCATAGTTATAGGTTCCTGAGGTTCCAATAGTGAATTTATCATATTTATCACTGATTACCGCTACCCATATACCACTTATACATAAAAACACCACCAAACCCAAAACAAAATTTTTAGTAATATTTTTACGATTTTTTTGGAACTTTAACCAGTAATCAATATTAACAATAATAAAATGAACTAAAAAAAAGAAAAAAACATAACTCTTAGCTAAAAAAGCCAAAGCACCGAAAAAACCTGCTAATAATCCCATTCGGAAATCATGAATGTATCTAGTGTCCATCAAAAAACTTAAATAAAATATGAGAATCGTGAGGACCAGCAAGTCGGGTGTTGTCTTGCAAAAAGCAAAATAAAGAGTTAAGGGAATTAAGGTAACCAGAGTAACTGCCTTAAGTTTAATATCAAAATTTAACTTATTGCATAACAAATAAACACCAAAAAAAGTAAAACAACCTATCAAAAGACTTAATAATTTAATAGAAAATAAAATCTCCACCTTACCTTGCGCAAACATCAAAAAAGGAATCAAAAGCCAGGAATACAAAGGACTCCAATAACCATTAACAGCATAAGAAAAACGTCCATTAATATAATGCTGAGCAATGTGAATATAAGAAATTCCATCTGTATTTAGAATGTACAAATAATTTTGAATAAGAGAAACACTAATTATTAAATAAATTAAGATACAAAAAAGCAAAACGAATTTTTCCAATTCAAACTTCCTAAACCATTCTAAACTATATCTATTCAAAATAAAGACCCCTCATTCCAATTAAATCATGAACATGACACACCAATCTTTGTCCTCCATCATTTCTATTATAAGGGAGATGAATAATTCAATGATCATTATAGTTTACTCATCAACAATATAAATGTCATATAATATTTAACCACTACTTAATCTGTAAATTTTAGGATAGTCAAAATTAAGGTCTTTAAGCTTTTCATATCCCTGTATATCCATCGATTCATTACTCCACAAAATATAATATTCAATATTATTACTATGTAATTCTTCAGAAATTTCTTTTTCTGACGATAATGGTTTTGTCAACCCATAATATTTGGTATCTAAATAGTAGGACAGCATAAGTGCATCTCTCCAGTACCCCTGGCCTGCTGCTATGTTACTTCCCTGAACACCATACTCTTTAAGATTTTCTGCCAGATTATAAGTCCCTTCACTATTACCAGAAATATCGTACAAATTAAATACCGGATAAAAAATAAATGAGAAAGATACAAGGAATACCAATAACATTGAAACATTTTTATTAATTGAATACTCTTCAGAGAAAACTTTAACGGAAAAAACACCCAATAACAACAATAAAACATCAACAAACCACAAATATCTATCTACTACAAATATAAGACAATATCCTGCTGAATATATAAATATGGTCAACAGGATCAACGTTAATTTATTCTTTGATGAATCACTAGAAGATTTAAAAATTAAAAAAAAGGCCAGAAAGATTATAAGAATAGATAAAACTGAAAATGATTCTATTACCTTAAAAATTTCTAGCATATCGTATAAGATAATTTTAATTTCATAATCAAAATTTTTAATAGATGAGAATGGACTCCAACTTTTAACCTTAAGATAGGACGGATCATCCCAAACACTCAACGCATACTTATCCCAAGGTTTCATCAACCCATCAGAAAGAACCGGGTGTCCTGATGATTCTGGGCCAAAAGCAGCGAAGTTATAGGTTCCTGCAGTTCCAATAGTAAATTTATCATATTTTTCACTGATTACCGCTACCCATATACCACTTATACATAAAAACACCACCAAACCCAAAACAAAATTTTTAGTAATATTTTTACGATTTTTTTGGAACTTTAACCAGTAATCAATATTAACAATAATAAAATGAACTAAAAAAAAGAAAAAAACATAACTCTTAGCTAAAAAAGCCACACCACCGCAAAAACCAGCCAATAAACCCATACGTGAACTATTAACATATTTTGGGTCCAATAAAAAATTTAAGTAAAATATAAGAACAGTTAGAACCAACAAATCCGGTGTTGTCTTAGAAAAAGCAAAATAAAGAATTAAAGGAATTAAGGTAACCAGAGTAACTGCCTTAAGTTTAATATCAAAATTTAACTTAT
>AMGN01000054.1 GCA_000309865.1 Methanobacterium sp. Maddingley MBC34
AGAATGGAAAAAGTGGTTATTGGTATTGATGACACTGACACCAAAGACAAAGGTGCCACCTGGACATTAGCCCATAATATTGGTGCAGAACTCGCCCGACAGGGATATCAATATCTGGATCATGTTACAGTGCAATTATATCCTCATAATCCCAACAAAACCCAGAATTGTGTGGCAATAGCCCTTGTTTTTGCGGTGAAACCTGGAGAAAAAGATGGTCTCATTCAAAAGGTAGTTGAACTACTGAAAAAAGATACTTTGTCTGATAAAACTTCAATTGCTGTTCTTAGAGGTTTGTCTGTCCCGGATAAGCTGCGATCATACTCTGAATCTGCAAAAAAATCCATGCTAACTGTGGAAGAAGCTGAAAAAGTGGCCGAAGATGTAGGAGTGGAACTGGTGGAAGTCACCGGTTCTCAGGGAAAAATTGGTGCATTGGCTGCTTTGGGGATGTACAATGATATTGAAGAGGCAGTAAAGGTTTATTACTGATTTTTCAATGTCTTAATTTATACTTGGTCTTAATTTATACTTGTATTCTACTTGTATTGCTATTTTAATCATAATTTTCTATTTTTTTTGGATTTCCAGTGTTCTATGTTTTACAGGATATTTTGTGATATTATATAATTCCAAATATCAATAATTCAGTAAGACACTAAAACAAAACAAATTAAGAGTTAAATAACAAATAAAAAGAAAAATTAAGGAATAATCTAACTGCTGGGGAAGTTGAAGTAGAACATAATTCCCTTATCTGAAGTGGGGAACTCTGTACCGGACTTGGCATCTCCGGCAATTTCAATCTTCACCACATTACTCCCTTTAGTCACCAGGAAAGTTTTCTGGGTGCTATTATTATCTATCTGGATAGTTTTATACAGATAACCATTCAAATAGATCTTATAAGCCCCGTCTTTAAGTATTCCGGTGGTTGTGCCTATTTTCTGATTGTTCAGATACAGATTGATAACTTTAGCATCACTTACTGTGTTTTTAAGTACCAGTCCCTGGGTAACAGTCAAATTAGACGTGTTCAGCGTAATGTTTTTCTCAGCGTAAAGATCCTTAAAGTAATTACGCAGATCCGTATCTCTGATAACATCCCTTACGTTAAGTCCCAGTACAGTTCTGGCATTATAAGGTATTCTTATTATACTGTCCTCACCAGGAATAGTCTGATTCAAACTATAACTCTGCCCCCCAATGATAATTGTGTCTCCATACCCCAGTTCCAACGTATTTAAGGCATCCTGTGGTATTCTAATGGTTGTGAATTCATTTTCCAGGGCACTATCCACAGTATAGGGGCCCCTGATATCAATGGTCTGGTTTTCCACGGGTTGCTTCCAGAATATGACATTCCTGGCTGCGGGTTCAATGGATATCTTACCTTCATCCACGTGCACCGAGCCCAGCATGGTGAACAGGACGGCGAACATGATGAGGGCTGAAACTATCAGGGGTGAATGCATGTAAAAGAATGATTTCAGATTCCTGGACTTACCATCCGGCCGTAAAATAGTTTTAATTGACGCCCTAATGATCTTAATGATATAGTAAGCTGCAATTATAATTCCAATTATGATTATGGCCAATCCCAGGTATAAAGCCACGTATGATGGCCGGATTCGGATGAAGAACACAAAGAAAAATCCTAAAGTTATCAGTGAAAGGCCTAAAACAGCCATCCTTATGGATTTTCCCAGGGTGTCGATCATGGTTATTCTACCATAACTGTTGGCTCGATCCACAATGGTGCGCACCACTTCAGTGGCCACGATGTTCAGTTCGTACAGGGAAGACATGGAATGGCTGATGTTACCAATATCCACTTCTTTAACCCGTGCTCCCATTACATCGGCGTCCAGTACAATTCCCACATCCACACCGTAGTCATCTTCCAGCTGGATGTTATTCAGGAATGATCTTTTAGCAGCAAACTGACCACTCAAAGGTTGTTCAAACCTGATTTCAGGGAAGAAAAAGCTTAAAAGAGGTTTGGCGGTTAACTCTGTAACTCGACCAGCTTCTCTTTTGAATTTGGTCTTGGTAACATCAGCTTCACCATTGAGGATAGGCTGTATCATCTTATCAACCTGTTTAGGGACTAATTTCTGGAGATCCGCGTCTATAAATACTACTATATCACCTTTAGAATTTTTAAATCCGGTTTTTATAGCAGCACCTTTTCCTCGGTTTTTAGTATGGCTTATAACGGTGGCTCCTGCATCTTTTGCCACCTGTTCAGTGGCGTCCAGGGAACCATCGTTAACCACGATGATCTCATCAACATAATTCAGGGCTTTCACAGTTTTTATCACACTAGCAACTGTTTTTTCCTCATTGTAAGCTGGTAATATGACCGAAACGGTCATGGGTTTTTTTGAACTCCTGGTTGTCACCGAAGCGATGAACAGGACAAATAATAGAATAATCCAATACACTTATATTACACCTCTAATTCCATACAACTAATTACCTAAACTAACTTATAAGCTTAATATTAAGACTTCTCTTTATTATTTGGTCTATTTAACTAAAACTTTTATTATCAGTTTAAGCATACTATTATGTGTAGAAGGTTGCATTGATTCTTAATTGTACATGATATTAAAAAGTGAGGTTTATAATGGAACCGAAGGTTATGATCATACTGGGTAGTGCTTCAGATTTTGATATTGCCGAAAAAGCCACTGCAATCCTGGAAAAACTGGGAATATATTACGATCTCCGGGTGGCTTCAGCGCACCGAACCCATGAGAAGGTTAAAAAAATCGTTTCAACAGCATCAAAAAATGGAGTGGAAGTTTTTATAGGAATAGCAGGACTATCAGCCCATCTTCCTGGAATCATAGCAGGGATCACTCATAAACCAGTTATTGGGGTCCCGGTGGATGTTAAAGTAGCTGGTCTTGATGCACTTTTTGCCTCTGTCCAGATGCCATTAGGCGCACCAGTGGCAACCGTAGGGATTGATCGGGGTGAAAACGCAGCTATACTGGCCGCTCAAATAATCGGAATTGATGATGCCGATATCAGGGAAAGATTATCCTCTTTCCGCAAAGAGTTCTATTTAAAGATAGCTGAAGATGAGGAAAAACTTTTCATCCAGATGAATGGGAAATATTATTCTAAAATCAGCCCGGATTCAGATGAACAAGAAGAAGTAGAAATAAAAAATGAAAATCTTGAGGGAAAAGAGAAGAAGGCTACAACCCACCCTGGTAAACTGAGGGATGGCATCATTCCGCCTCAGGTGGCAGTGATATCCGGAAGTTACAGTGATATTAAGGTGGCCAAGAAGACCACAATGTTCCTGGATAAACTTAACATCACCTATGACTCTTCGGTAGTATCTCCAGTCAGATCTCCTGATAAATTTGAAAATTTCATGAAGAGAAATAAAGATGCCAATGTTTTCATTGCCATTTCCGGTCTTTCAGCCCATGTTACTGGTGCTGTGGTAGCTTACACTGAAAAACCAGTTATTGGGGTTCCCTGTGCTATTAAAATGGAGGGAATTGATGCCCTGTTATCCATGGTGAACATGCCTCCTGGTGTTCCAGTAGCCACTGTAGGTATAGATTCCGGTGGAAATGCCGCTATACTTGCGGCTGAAATGTTGAGTATAGGTGATGAAGTCATAAAAAAGGATCTTATGAGGTTTAAGGGGAATATAAACTGTAAAAGATGACCAGTTATTTTTTTTAAATCCAGATCATTTCAATCTAGGATTCATTTCAATCCAGATATTTCAACAAAATATTATTATAAAACTGAAGTTAGGGGAGTTATGTTGTAATATAACTCTTATAACTGTTTTTTTCAAAAAAATGACTCAAATCAGAAAATGATTGAGCAGTGCTAGGGATGTTAAGGAGATGATTCTTTTGCAGTGTTGTACTCATTTTTACACATATTTATTACAAATGCACTCTAGTATTATGAATATCAATAAATATATTCCTAAATTAAGCCTAATATTATTCATAACACTTTACTCATAACACTAATTTAAAAAATTTATACTGTGAAGTTATGAAAGAAGATAAAAGCAAAGATAAAACAGGGGCAAAATGTTCTACAAGCAAACTTTCATGCCCAGTGAATTATATCTGGGGAGGAATACTCCTAATATTCCTGGTACTGTTTATTGTAACTACTACTATCAAATGAATCGGTTGGTGGAATTATGAAAGGATTCTTAAAAACTCTTGAAAAAGACTTTAACACTATTAAAATTGGTGAAAAGGTTTCAGTTAACCTTGAAGCCGCTGAATTTCTGAAAAAAAATCCAAAAGACACCATCATAATGGAAAACATCAAAGAATCAGACATGAAGGTCGTATCTGGGATATGCAACACCCGTGAAAAGATTGCCAGGGCCCTAAATACGGATGTAACTGGAATTACTCAGAAAATAATGGGGGCAATCAATAATCCCGTGCCCATCAATGATTATAAAAGCGCGAAGGATAGTTTTGATGTTTCCAAACCTGCTGATCTTACCGAAATTCCCGTACTAACCTATTATTCACGTGATGGTGGGCCTTATATCACCTCAGGGGTGATCATTGCCAAGGATCCGGAAACTGGTGTTCGCAATGCTTCCATCCATCGCATGCTGGTGCTGGATAAGGATAGGTTAACTGCCAGGATCGTACCACGACATCTTTACACCTACCATCAGAGGGCAGAAGCCCTTGATGAACCTCTTGAATTGGCCATTGCCATTGGAATGCACCCTGCCACCCTGCTGGCCACCACCACCTCAGTGCCCATAAATGTGGATGAACTGGAAGTGGCCAACAATTTCCACCATGGAAATATGAAGCTCATAAAATGTGAAACCGTGGATCTGGAGGTTCCTGAGTGTGAAATTCTCCTGGAAGGGCGGATGTTACCGCATGAAAGGGCTGAAGAAGGACCATTTGTGGACCTGACCGACACCTATGATGTGGTGCGAATGGAACCAGTGATTGAACTGGACAAAATGCACTATCGTCACGATTCAATGTACCATGCCATAATGCCAGCAGGTTTCGAGCATAAACTTCTGCAGGGCCTTCCTCAGGAGCCAAGGATTTTCAACGCAGTTCAAAACACTGTTCCCACAGTTAAAAACGTGGCACTCACTGAAGGGGGATGCTGCTGGCTGCACGCAGTAGTGTCCATTCAGAAACAGACTCAGGGCGATGGTAAAAACGTTATAATGGCTGCCCTAGCCGCCCATCCATCACTTAAACACTGTGTAGTGGTTGATGAGGACATTAACATCTTCGATGCTGAGGATGTGGAGTACGCCATTGCTACCCGGGTTAAAGGTGATGAAGACATCCTAATAGTTCCTGGAGCTCGTGGATCATCCCTGGACCCCTGTGCCAAACCTGATGGAACAACCACCAAGGTAGGGGTGGATGCAACTAAGCCATTGGATAAGCTGGAGAAGTTTGAGCGGGTTAGTTTCTCCAATTAGGTTTATAAAACTTGAATTTTTTTATTTTAGATTTTTTTAAATCAATGACAGATTAAAATTAAAACTCAATGTCAATTTTTGTCCCACAACTGGGGCATTCCTTGTTTTTCTTCAAATTATTGGACTCCACGCTAAATCCATCCCTCTTAATAAGAAGTTCCCCACAATCGGGGCACCGGGTGTTCTCTCCATCACTTCCTGGAACGTTCCCTACATAAACATACTTTATGCCTGCTTCTCTGGCCATTTTATGGGCTTTTTCCAGGGTTTCCACAGGGGTAGGGGGGACCTGGTTCATCTGGTAATGGGGATAGAACCGGGTGAAGTGTAGAGGAATGTTTATATCTACATCGGCCACAAATTTCACCAGTGCTTGGAGGTCTTCTTCAGAATCATTGTAGCCAGGTATCACCAGGTTGGTGATTTCCAGGTGGATGCCCTTATCATGCATGGTCTGAATGTTTTCCAGCACTGGTTCCAGATGTGCCTGGCACAGTTGGTTGTAGAATTTATCTGACATTCCTTTCAGATCCACATTGGCTGCATCCAGGTAAGGGGCAATGAGATCCAGGCTTTCTTGACTCATATAACCATTGGTAACGTAAACTGTCTTCAAATCATTTTTATGGGCCAGTTTTGCCGAGTCATAAGTATATTCAAACCACATGGTGGGTTCGTTGTAGGTCCATGAAATGGACTGACAGTTATTATCCAGGGCCATTTGCACAGCATCTTCAGGAAGGATGTCTCTTGTGCCGATTTCATCAAGATCTGCCTGTGATATAGTCCAGTTCTGACAGTAAGGGCAGCGGAAGTTGCAACCAACACTTCCCAGACTGAATGATAGGCTGCCAGGATAAAAATGGAATAATGGTTTTTTTTCTATTGGGTCCACTGCCACTGAGGAAGCTGAGGCATAATTCAGACTGTACATGGTGCCATTATCATTCTGACGCATTCCGCAAAAACCGTTTTTACCATTGGATATAACGCAGTGACGATTACAGATGTGGCAGTTAAGCACACCATCCAGCTTTTCATAAAGCATGGCTTCCTTTTTCATTTCATAAACCCCCATTTTTATTTAGAAAAATGATTCAGAGGGGTCACCTTTTCAGATGGTTACCTACTGATTCACCCCTAATAATATAATCTTCACAATGCAAAGTGCTGGTAACCTTTACTCTCTAATATATTTGTTTTACCATCTTTATCAATTATTTCCATCTTTCCAGAATCAGTCACCACACCCACCTGATGAAGTCTGAATTCATCCTGAAGATGGTCAAAGTCATCTTTTCGGATGGTTAAGAGAAGTTCAAAGTCCTCACCATAATAAAGCGCGAAATCAAGGGGGTCCTGGTCGAGTAAAGCAGCTATCTCTTCCACTTCTGGAATAAGAGGAATCATGGTTTCAAAAAGAGTGATTCCAACCTTGTTTTTGGAAGCTTCCAATAATTCCCCCACTTCACTGGCCAGACCATCAGTTATATCCGTTGCAGAAGTCACTGCACCAGTATCCGCCAGCAGCATACCCTCCCTTAATCGGGCATGAGGTTGAAGGGCATGTTTCTGTATGAGTTCCAGGGTGGATGGCTTAAGATTTGTTTTAATATCTTCCTTTACTGGGGGGGATGATAATAGGAATTTGAATCCTGCTGCAGCCACACCAAGGGGTCCAGTGACTGCCAACACATCTCCCTGCCGGGCACCTTCCTTCATGAGAACTTTATTTTTATCCAATATTCCTAAACAGGTTCCACTGAGGATTAGCTCATCAGATTGGTTGGTGTCACCCCCCATAAGGCCCATTTCATAATCCTGGCAGGAATAGAGCACACCATCCATTATTTCATCGAATTCATTAAGAGGGAGATCCTCTGGTAAACCCAGAGACAGTATAAAACCAATTGGTTTGGCGCCCATTGCTGCCAGGTCACTGACATTCACTGTCACCACCTTCATACCCTTATCTTTCGGACTCATGTCTGAAGGTAGGTGGGATGATTCCAGTAAGAGGTCAGAAGTAACCACTAAATAATTATTTCCAAGATCAATGAGTGCAGCGTCGTCACTGAGACTTTTAAAATAAAATTCATCAAAAAAAGGAGAATTAGGTTGAAGAGCACGACTCCGCAAGAGGAGTCGTTTAATAAGCTTTTTCTCACCAATATGAGATATTTTAAGATTTTCCGGATTTTTATTATCTTTAGAAGGCATTATCTTTAAAGGGCCTCATTAACCCTGTCTTTTATTATGGAAACGATTTTTGGATCAGGACCCAATGGGTTGGTGTAGATTATCTCCCCGTGGAAGTGTATCTCCTCTGTTTCCCCGTGGTCGTGGTCGTGTCCATGCTCATGGCTGTGTTCATGGGTTTCATCACCATTGTTCAATCCCAGAATGCGAGGGATGTCCTCGGTGGTGTGCACTCCAGGAGCCAGGAACACCGGGGTTACCACAATCTTTTCCACACCCATCTGGGCCAGTTTATTGATGGATGCAGGGATGGATGGTTTGTTCATGTTCATAAATCCTACTTCCACTGGATTATCACTTTCCTGCCTGTAAATCTCTGCTAACTGGCTTAGAACATCTTTACCATAGGGTAGTCGACTGCCGTGGCCCACTAACACGATCCCTATCTTACTGTTTGAGTTTGAATTTGTAACCATAGGATATAACTCCTTCATCGCCTTCTTCTCTAATTTTTCTGAATACTAGCTCTACTTCCTGACCTATTTCAATGTCATCGGTGTTACAATCCACTATTTGGCTGGTGATTTTGGCTCCTTCTTCTAATTCAATAATGGCCACAGCGTAGGGGGATATATTTTTGAATTCATCTGTAGGGGTATGTATTACAGAATAACTCATTATTTTCCCATTTCCAGTGAATTTTATGGGTTCCAGTTTACCTTTTCGTCTGCATTTGGGGCAGATAACCCTCATGGGGAAAAATACTTCACCGCATTGTAAACACTTTGATCCGATGAGATTATATCTCTGGGAGATGTGACGCCAGCCTCTTACAATATCTTTCATTTATAATACCTCGCTAAGCTTTTAATTAGTTGATTATGGTTTAACTCTAAAAAATTTAGTTAGTAAATTTAGATTTTAAATTAATTTAATCTAATTTCCTATAAATCCTTATATAATCATTATGTTTTTATATGTTTATGATTCCATGATTTGCTCGAATCAACCCTTGTAGTTATGTGATCTTTTTTTTGTCTTTATCTTATTTGCTAGGGAATAATATAATTTTTTGCTTTAGAAATAACTTTATATTGTATTACTTTTTATATAATAAATAATAATAATGGTATGTTAGAATTGAATGAAACAACTCTCAGAACTGGGTACTGGATGACATTAAAAAAATAAAATGGGCGAAATTATGGATAATAATGGGTATGTGCTGAGTTTATCTTCATTTTTTCTTATTTTACCCGTTTTTTTGCTGTTAATGGTTTTGGCAAACATGACAGTGGATCAAGCAAATATCCAGCAAACCTCGTTAAACTCTCAGGATGTTCTGGCTGTAACCACTGATCTGGAAACAAATATACCATTGATAGGAAGGGAAGTGCTTAGAGATAAATCTTTTCAGGTTATAAGTAGTGGGAATCATCTTTCAAACAGTAGAAAAGAGGTTAAGGAGGAATTACAGAATAGAATGGATACTTTTTGTACAAAGTTCAGTAGTAATGGTATGGTGGTGGAGTGCAAAATATTGAATGTGGATAACAGTTACGATCCATTTTGTGTGGAAGTCAAATCAATGGTCACAGTGGGGAAAGGCGCCCTGAAACATCAGGTAAATCTGACTCAGAACATTTCTCTCACCAATGGGTCGTTCCCTCTTTATGATCCATTACCATTTGTCAAGTGCAAGGATCATGGAGGTGCAACCATCAATGGGGACAGGGTATTCTATGGTTCCAGTCTGTCAAATTATCTCAAATCCCGGGGGATTGAAAATTTTGAAGCCTATGAAAATGCCACATCATCTTTATACATAAAAAAATGCCCCTATGATCCTTACATTCTCCACGGAAACACCAATGAAATGGTGAACCTGAAAAATTGTATTGACAATGGATTTTATCATGAAAGTAGTGATGGGTCCTGTTTCCTCTGTAGGCTGGAAGGAAAGGGCACGTGCCCCCATTATGGTATGGAAACATTCATCACACCGGCACCATCTGTTAATGGCCCCTTTTCAAATCAGTCGTTTAATGCTTCATTTTCAAATAATTCCTCAACTGCCCCCAGTTCAGTGGATCATGTTATTTTTAATGACACTGGATCCCACGGAACTTACTCGGGTTGTAAGCTCATTTACTTTACCAATGGAACGCACAATTTCCAACTCTATTTGGACAATTCCCACCGACAAAAGTACGGATTGCCGATGTTTTAGAGTGAATCCATTTGATGTGATAATTTTAAGTGATAATATGTCTGTAAATGGCTTAACTAAAGATAAGCAGGCAATGGTATTTTCCATAGACTTAATGCTGGCTCTCGTGGTAATAACGGTAGTATTAGGGCTTTCGGCAGATGCCATGGATATTGCTGGTTCTAAAATGGAAGATTATGCCTACGGAAATTCTCTGGAAAGAATTACTCTATCAAGTGCAGATATGCTGATAAAAACCCCTGGATCTCCGGAAAATTGGGATGAATTAGATGATTTGAGTGGCGTTACACCAGGATTGGCTGATATGAACTTCACTAACATGAAAACTCATTCAAACATCATAAGCATCTCCAAAATAAAACGCCTTAACGAAAATTATGACAAATTAATGATGGGCCGGGTAATTCCCACTTATTGCAAATCTACTCTGACCATTTATCCAATAGACACGTCTTTAGAACCAATATATGTGAAAAATATGAGTGGAAACTATTCTTCTACAGAAGTAATGGTGGAAAACCGCACAGTTCTATGTAATTACCTTAATACCAGTACACTAGTTTTTATCAATGCAGTAGACAATTCAAAATTGTCAGAACAGAAACAATTAGGGGAGGAATGCCCACATTTTGGTGTTAATGGAAATCCAGCACATTTAAAAGTGGATTACAGAAATCGAAAATCAGGATGGGTCTGTTACCATTTTCGAATAACTCAGGCAATCTTGAGTTCAACTGATTTTTATGTAATGGCCGACCCTAACCTTGTAGAAGATCCAGCAGCAGTCTGGATGATAGATAGGCCCGAAAATAAAACAGAGAATACTCAATTCTTCCGAAACACTCCAATTCTGGTTAATGATATTATAAGAGAAAAAATGGGTAATAACAGTACGGCTGTACTCTGGTTACACGTATATTCTTCTGGAAATCCTGATAAAGCTTTCAACACATATCTAGCCGGGTTTCCTAAGGGAACTCCTTATGGGAAGGTTAAAATCCAGTATCTAAATCATCAGCCCTGTTATTTTGTTCTTAAGGTATGGGTTTGAGTTTTTAATGTGTGGAGTTAATGAAATCAGTGAAGTTATGTTTTTAAGTTCCCAGTTATAACCACCACTTCCTCAAAGAAATGCTTTTCACGGGCAGTTACCGATGCATCCAGACCCATTTTTTCCAGTTTATCAAGTGTTTTATCAATATCTGATAGTGATGACTGTACCAGTTGAACCCTTCCCTCAGGATTAAGGTAATCAATTAATTCATCTAGAAAACGGTCTATAACTTTCCTGCCATCTTTACCCCCATCCCAGGCAGTTTCAAGTTCATCATCAACCATTTCATCATCAGAAGTGGGAAGGTATGGTGTATTGAATAATACCAAATCGAATTTCTCGTCCTCAACCGGTTCAAATAAGTCTCCTTCTTTTAACTCTATATTGTAGGTCTTGTTATTGATTATATTGTGGGTGGCACATTTAATGGCCTGGGGGTTGATATCAGTTGCTATTACCGTCCTACATTTCCTGGAAACAGTTATGGCCACAATTCCGGTCCCAGTTCCTATTTCAAGCACTCTGTGCCTTCTTTCTACCTGAAGATTTTCTGCAAGTAGAAATGTATCTTCAGCAGGTTCATAAACTTCAGGATGGGTCTTGTAATGAATTCCCTTGTATTCTAACATAATAGGTCCCTTTAATTATAAGTTTTAATTATCCATCTTTTTATTATCATTTTTTTTCAATCAGTCTTCTTCCACAGATTCCAGACCTTCCAGTGCTGATGGGAGGCAATCCAGTACAGTTGACAGTCCTGAAAGATGGAGATTCATTACTACGGCCCCTAAAATCTCATCCCGGGAAGCGCCCTGACTTTTAGCCATTTGGGCATGCATTTTCACGCCTATCGGGTTACGGTTAGCGGTCTGGATTGCTATATTCACCAGTTGCTTGGTTTTGGGATCCATCCCCTTAAGGGAACGCTGGGCATCCACCAGATCATTGAAACGTCCTGCTAATTCTGGAAATTCATCCTGAAATATTTGAAAGGGATTTTTTTCACCCATTTTTGTCATGGTATATCTCCATTAAATCTTTAAGTTTCCTGGAAATCATTATGATTTCTTCCCCTTTCAAGTTAAAAACCCTTTCCTCAGTGAGTTCAGTGTCCATTTTAAGGATCAGATCCCTGATGGTACTCCGGTCCAGGTTGAGATTTGATATTTCATGGAAAGATTGTAATAATGCCTTCCCTGATTTCTTCTTTTTGTGCTGGAATAATGCCCTGCAAGTATTAGTGAAAAATTCATCAACCTGGGGGTTCTCTTGGGGTACTAACTTAATTACTGCTGAGGAAATTCGGGGTGGAGGTAAGAAAGCATTCCGGGGAACCTTAAAAAGAAGTTCGGTACGGGTGCACAGGTTCATCATCACTGACAAACGGGAATAATTGGATTCACCAGGTTGGGCAACCATTCTCTGGGCGAATTCCAGTTGATACATTAAAATAGCGTAATCAAAGTCGTATTTAAGGAGTTTGAATGTGATGGGTGATGATATCTGGTAGGGTAAGTTTGATACTACTTTGTTAAAATAAGGAAAATCAATTTTGGTAGCATCACCCTCCATAACTTCAACATTGGATATTTCCAGTTCCTGAAGCCTTTCTTTGAGAATCCGGACAATTCTCTTATCCTGCTCGAAAGCAACTACTTTAGCAGATTTTCTAGCCAGGGGAATGGTTAAAGTACCAATACCTGCTCCGATCTCCAGCACAACATCCGAATCATTGAGATTGGCGTTTTCAACAATCTTGGTTAAAATATGGTTGTTGATGAGGTAATTTTGACCTTTCCTCCGATCTAACCTTATTTGATGCTTTTTTAACAGTTGGGAGGTTTCTTGAGCCAACATTTCCTTAATCTTTCAATTCCTTCATATTTTAAAACTTCGTTCTTTAAAAAAAAGAATTTTAATTTAAATTTTGCGTTTGGGAGGGCGAGTGAATAGGATGTATTTCTTTTTACCCTTCCTGTCTTCGGCTGCTTCCAGTTCCAGGTGAATTCTTTTGGCAATTAGTTTCACAGGGTCAGATAACATGGGGACTCGTTTTTTCACATCGGCAAAGTCCTGGAAAGGGGCTTCCTTCCGGGCCTCTATTATATCCCACATGTGCTTTTTACCAATACCGGGTAGAAGTTCAATTTGGTGCAGACGGGTGGATATGGGACCTGCTTCATTGAAGAATTGGATAAATTTGTCTTCTTTTTCTTTTATAATTTCTTCAATGACGTAATTTACCTCTATTCTGGCAGTTGAAGTCATTTTGTTAAAGGGTAATCTACGGTTTACCCTGGCTATTTGGTCTCTTTTCCCTGCTCCAATGTAAACTTTTTCATGAATATCCAGGTTTACATTTTCCTTAGGTGTTAACTCTAACAGGGTGAATTCTTCTGTACCAATTGCCTGAGCCACAGGTTTACGTTTATAGGAGTTTGATCCTTCTTTAACATAACCCAGAGGTAAATAATCCAAAATAATAGCATAATCCTCCATTTAACCACACCCTGAATTAATTTAGATAATCTTACAGTTTAATTTCGTTCCTACGCATCCGAAATACTGATGTAATACTTCCCATAAATATTTATAGTTTCACCCGAAGGGAAAAGAGTTTAAAAAGTTTTTTTAGTCTTCTTCCCGGTATTTATTCACAATTTCCAGAATATTTTCGAGTTCTTCCTTTTTATGGGATCCCCTTTCCTTGGCGAAAATCAATCGCATGTCATCCATATCTTCTGGCATGACATCTGCTATCTTAATGGCCTGGGTCTTTTTGATAATCTCTTCCAGTTCACCTACCAGCTTCTCTGCATCTTCTGCGGATATTTTAGAGAATTTGGTGACATGATCCAGGGCCAGATTCTGTTCATAACTTAACTCATGAACTACTTCTCGTTCTTCTAAGAGTGGCTTGACTTTAACCAGGGGTATTGGATCGGTTTCAAGAACTTTTTTCCCAATCATCCCCATCACTCCTGTATTTTCAGGTGTTCAGGTCGAATAATCAGTTTTTTAGCTTTATTCCCATCATTAATTGCTACTATGTATGCCCTGCCTCTTTTTTCAGCCACTTTACCGGTTTTACCATGGAAACGTGGGTGGGGTTGGCCTTTGTGAATGCTGGGGTCGATTATTATGTGAACCAGATCGTCTTCCTGGAATGTCTGTATTTTTTTGGTTATGGGATTGCTTCTCCCTGCTCTTAAAGTCTTTTTAAGTTTGTACCTTGTTTTACTTCTAAAACCTCTTGATCTCTGAGTCATTTTCAAAACCTCCACTTCAATTAGAAATGGGTTATTAAATTTAGTTAATAAATTTACTCCAATTAAATCTTTTTCAGAGTTTTTTCTGCGCCCATCAGAGTTTTTTTGCCGATATTTATTAGTATTTGGCCTCTTCAGATGATTTGCGCAGATACGATTTGTTAATTTTAAGATATTATTTCTTATGGAGTTTAACCTGCAATTTAAGATAAAATTCGTATGAATCTTCCAGTGGTTAATGGCTCCTTGGTAAATCGATTAGAATTATTTATGATGTGACTGAGTTTATAAAACTATCCTTCCACTCATTTAAATGTTAACTTCCAAAACATCTAACTCTACACACTTGGCAGTTATGCCCAGAAGGGAAGTCACACTGGGCTGGGTTCTATCTTCATCCCCGGATATAAGTTCTTTTATATATAATCCACCTTCACAATTAACAACCATTTCAAGATGATTGGAATCCAGCAGTTTAACTTGAATCTCCTTCACTTCTCTGGTACGGATCTTATCTGCTCTACGGTGGGAAACCCGGATGGGAGTACGTTGTTGGATAACTTTGAGGGTATTCAGGATATTCAATTTTTCCTCATCAGTGTCCTGATCCAGTTCTACTAGTGCACGGTAGATTTTATAGGTCTCTGTAGAAGATGCTTTAATACCGCTTCTTCGATCTTTATTCACCATTTTTAAGTCAAGAACCTCCACTTTACCCTGACAGTGCTGATTTATCTGGGATGTTAACTCTTCCAGGTTCAAATCACGTACCTTCGGCTCCTTTATCTCCAGTACAAATGGTCTTCCTCTCCCCAGCATCCTCACATCTATATCTTCCCTGCCTGCACCGTGAAATTTCGATTCAACGCCTTTTGTTGCCTTTAAAACTTTTTCTGCCATTAGTTCTTCAACGGATTCAAGGTACATTTTCCCGGTGTAATCACATTTTTCGCATCCCTTTCCTCTGCATCTTCGGCAGGGCCATCGGGTCTGGGGAATACCTCTTATAAGTTTTCGGTATCTGCCCTCAATGAACAGTGGATTTATCTGAAGTTCCACCTGGTTGCTGGTGAAGTCCATCATAATCACCAGATTGGGATTATCAAAATCCACTTCTCTCTCCAGACGAAGTTCTAATTCTTTACCTAACTCTCGGTTTATCTCTTTTTTTATGAAGTCTCCACTGAATCCAGTTTTTTCCTGTATTTCTTTCTCTTTCTCCAGGATTTCATCTGGCAGGCGACACCCGACCAGGAAGGTTGTAAATTCAACATGGGAATTATTGATGGTGTTGATTATTTTTTCCAGGATAGTTTCCAGGTCCCGAAAAATATCTCCACACACATAACAATCTTCACTCTTTCCGGATTGTTCATCATCAATGCCCAGAACATTTTTCAGATAAGCTCCTCGTTCCTGATTATCATTACCCTGGACTTGTGGATAAAAATTCCTACCCAGGCAACGATTGCAAATGTTTGCCTGGCTGATTTGGATTATTTTCTGGGCCTGTTCTTCAATATTTTTCATGGTAAATCTATCCTGATATGATTTGGATTTTTAATTGGTTAAAAATATATCAAATAATACGGGATTACGAATGCCTTATTTAATTTCTTTTATTTCAGTGTACTTTCAAGTGGTATGCACAAAAATAAGTTGCTGATATTACCGCATCATCTGGCGCATCATCTGCCCCATTGGTCCGCCCATTTTACGTTTTCCGAAGCCCTTAATTGCCTTTTTAGTAACCTGATAATATTTTAAAAGCTCCTTAACATCTTCGTTACGCATTCCGGAGCCTCGAGCTATTCTTTTAACCCGGGACTGTTTGATGATTTCAGGATGGGTTAATTCTTGTTCAGTCATGGAATCCATCAGGATCTTGTACTTACCCAGTTTCTCCTCAGTTACCTGGGATGCGTTTTTGGGTAGTTTATTGCCCATGCCTGGTAGCATGTTCATCACCTGCTGCATGGGTCCCATTTTATTCATCATCTCGAACTGACTGTACATGTCCTTCAGGGTGAATTTACCACTGAGCATGGCGTCCATGGCTTCGGTGTCAACATCTTCCTCGGCAATTTCCTCGGCACGTTCAATGAGACTTCTAATATCCCCCATTCCCAGTAGCCTGGAGATGAAACGTTCAGGGTCGAAAACTTCAAGGTCTTCTATGCGTTCACCAGTTCCAATGAACTTTATAGGGGCACCAATCTCCGAAACTGCTGACAGGGCACCTCCTCCCTTGGCTGAACCGTCCAGTTTGGTTATTACAATGGATCCAATTTTGGTAGTTTTACTAAATGCAAGGGCTTGTTCCTTGGCCTGTTGACCGATGGTACCATCAATGACCAGCATAACTTCATCTGGCTCCACCACTGCAGATATCTGCTCCATCTCGTCCAGGAGATCTTTTTCCTCCTTGTGACGTCCCGCAGTATCCACAATTATAAGGTCCTGTTTTTTGAACTCCTTTAAACCTTTTTGGGCCAGATCAAGGGCATCATTGTTATTTGGATCTCCGTAAAGGGATAAATTCAGATTTTCGGTCAGTTGGCGCAGTTGTTCATAGGCTGCAGGTCTCCATGTGTCTGTACAGATGATTGCTGGGTTGAAACCTTTTTTCTGAAGGTACCGGGCCATTTTTCCAATGGTGGTGGTTTTACCACTTCCCTGCAGTCCTACGAAGAGTATCTTGTAGGGTTTCTTCTCAATTTCAACTTCCGCTGCCTTATCTCCCAGGAGGTGGACTAGTTCATCATAAACAATTTTAATGACATGTTCCTTGGCGGTAACTCCTTTAGGGGGTTCTTCATTCAAGGCCCTATCCTCTATGGTTTTGGATAGGTTCAAAACCAGTTTTATGTTAACATCCGACTGGATTAAAGCTCTTTGAATGTCTTTAATGACCTCTTTAACCACTTCTTCATCGATAATGGTCATTCCGGCCAATTTCTTCATGGTTTTGGTCAGATTTTTACCCAGGTTACCTAACATGATCTCATCACCAGGTCATAATCTTTGTAATCAATTAATGGCATGTTTTTTGTATCAACTTAAAATCTCATGTAATATAATATTAATATAGTTCAAGGGATTGAATTTAGTGGTAGATTTGCTTTTTATAATGGTCAAAATCAGTCACCTACCTCTCAAATTCTTGAAAACCCCCTGTAAAATTCACTTAAATTCTTCATCTAAAGTTAGTATATATTATATATATAAAACAATTGGGATGTTAATTCATATAATATTAGATTTAGTTTAACAATTTGTGTAAAAATACTAAAACTCAAGTGTTATAATATATTATAATTTACATTGTATGTATCCTAAACTATTTGAACTTATTTTTAAACTAATTGTCTTAGGTATATTTTGGTTTAAAAAAATATTCAAACTCCAATAATAATCTTTAAAATTAGATTAATCAAACAGATGAATGTTATTTCAGAATTATTCCTGTTAAACCATTTCTCTAATGATCATCATTACTGCTGGTTTGAGTAAAATGGTAAACATTGGATTTTAATGAATTGATGTGATGGTGATAAAATATGCTAGAAAAGCTAGTAAAAAGTCTTGTTGAAGCTCCTGTCGTGAAAAAAGGCGAATATGATTATTTTGTACATCCTATAACTGATGGTGTTCCTCTGGTTGAAGCTGATTTACTCCAAGAAGTGGCAGAAGCGGTTTCCAAGTTTGGAAACATGGAGGTGGATAAAATTGTCTGTGTTGAAGCAATGGGTATCCACCTGGCAACTGCTATTTCCCTCCTCACCAACATCCCCTTCGTGGTGGTAAGAAAACGTTTCTATGGCTTAGAGGGAGAAGTGGCGGTTCACCAGACAACCGGATACAGTGAAGGCGAATTATATGTTAATGGTCTAAAGAAGGGAGATCGTGTTTTCCTGGTGGATGATGTGGTCAGCACCGGGGGGACCATGACCTCTGTGATTAAAGCCTTAAAACGCATAGAAACAGAGATCGTGGATGTGATGGCTATAATTGAAAAGGGTGATGGCCGGGAATTTGTGGAGAAAGAAACCGGAACCAAGGTGAAGACACTGGTAAGGGCCAATGTTATGGGTGGTAAAGTAGTGGTGGAAAAAATAACTGCTGGAGAGCACGATTAACTTGAAAACAAGTGGATTTCATGGTGTGAGTTGTTCAATCCATTGATCATTTCAAAATCCACAATTTCCTTATAAATTTTCATCGTATTATTTCAAAACAATAAGATTTAACCCAAAACAATAAAATGGAATTATATTTTTCCAATGAGAATGTAAATAACCAATTAAAAAAATCGTATAAATGGATTTTAGTATAGTATGACAAATTACCAATTCAAAGTCGAGCAGATACTGGATAAAATCAGGGAAACAGGGGCTAAAATTGTTGGTTTACAATTCCCTGAAGGCCTTAAAGTCCACGCAACAGAATTAGCCCGCAGGATAGAAAATGAAACAGGGGTAATGGTTTTAATATCTGGTGATCCTTGTTACGGGGCATGTGATCTGTCTGATATGGAAATGAATGGAATGGTGGATTTACTGGTGCATTTTGGCCACACACCACTCCCCATTGATTACAAGGTTCCCACTCTTTTTGTGGAAGCATATTACCAGTTGGAATCTATGGAAATTTTTAAAGAAGCAGTGGAACATCTGGAAGGAAAGGAAAAAATCGGTCTGGTGACTACCACTCAACATTTGCATCTTTTGGAAGATGTTGCACATTTTTTGGAGGAAAATGGCAAGGAAGTTCTCATGAAGGATGGTGCTGGGACATTGAAGGGTCAGGTATTAGGATGCAATTTTTCATCAGTCCAGGATCTGCCAGTGGATGCCTACCTTTACTTGGGCAGTGGTAACTTCCATCCCCTAGGGATAAAACTTTCCACCCAGAAGCCGGTGGTTATTGCTGACCCTTATCTTAACCAGGTAAGAGATATAGATGAATTCACCGATAGAATTCTCAGAATAAGATTTGCCCGTATAACCAGAGCGAGCGAAGCTAAAAAATTTGGAATACTCATATCCTCTAAGGAAGGGCAGTGCCGGTGGGAGCTAGCAAAAGATTTAAAGAAGATGATATATAAGAAAGGCAGAGAAGCATATCTCATACTTCTGGATGAAATTAATCCTCCTAGTCTACTGCCGTACATGGATTTAGATGCATTCATAGTGACTGCATGCCCTCGAATAGCAATTGATGACTCTAAAATGTATGAAAAACCTCTTTTAACTCCTCAGGAGCTGGAGATTGTCCTGGGGTTAAGGGAGTGGGAAGATTATCAGATGGATGAGATTAAATACTAAGATTATATAATTTATATAATCATTCAATTCATAATCTAGGTAAACTAGTTTAAAAATTATATATAGAAATTTACATTGTCACTTATCACAAAAATTAACCATATATCCTTAAGTAATATGTCATATTCCCCATTAAAATTCCATATTATCAATTCATTTAGTCATAAATCAAGTTATTTGTCCTAATATCAATAACTGGTCGTCTTATATTATATTCTAATCACTTACACTTCATAGATTTAATATAACATTGCATTACATCCTATCAAATAAAACGAGTCATATCATCATTATCCCATAATTGGTTTATATCAAGGCTATCTTACCACAGCTTCCATAAATGATCATCATTAGTATTGCGAGTAATGCAATTTTAATCACACATATTTTCTCCAATAATAAAATTATAGTTGATAAATCATAATTATAGTTGATAAAATAATAAAGTATAAACTTAGATACAGTTCAATTGTAACGATTTCCATTGGTTAATGTTTTCAGGATGATACTGGGCTTTAAGTGATTTTAAGCAATGATAATGGGAACAAAACGCTTTCCATAGTCATTAATCATTTAAAAGTCATTAAACATTAACAACATTAAAAAAATAAACAAAAAACAAAAATTAATCAAGTACACTGTTTTTTAAAATGAGGTGAATTAAATGAAAGCAAAAAACGGAGATTTTGTTCTTCCTGGTGATGCATTAGGAGTCACTGAGGAGTTTCTCCCGTCAGAATGGACCTATGATGACCATGGTGAAATCAGGTCACTGGTGGCGGGAACAGTAACCATAGACCAGAAAAACAAAAAAATATCCATAATTCCCAAAGCAAAGTCCCCTGCAATTTTAAAAAAAGGAGACGTGGTTTTAGGGCAAATAAGAGATGTTAGAGGACAAAGGGCCTTAGTAGATGTAGAAGGGATCAAAGATAGTAAAAGAAGTCTTCCTGTTACATTTTTAGGGGCCATACACATTTCTCAGGCAAGAAAGGGATACGTGGATAAACTGACTGATGATTTCCATATTGGGGATCTTATACAGGCCAGGGTCACCAAGGTTATGGGAGTGGACAATGCTGATCTCACCACAGCTGAAACTGAACTGGGCGTCTTGAAGGCCATGTGCACTAACTGTAGACATTTCATGAAACAAATAGGTAAAAAAGAAGTTAAATGTCCTAACTGCGGTAGAAAAGAGACTCGAAACATCTCTTCAGATTACGAGGGATAAAATGAAGATTATAACTGACAAAAAGAATGAATTGGAGATAGAAATCACAGGAGAAACCCACACACTCTGCAATGCTCTGCGAAGGGCCCTTATGGAAGATAAAGATGTGGAAGCCGCAGCATACGTGATAGAACACCCGATTATTGGAGAGCCAAAACTCTACTTAAGGGCTAAAAATCCTAAAAAATCCCTTAAAACTGCTGCTGAAACTCTTAAATCAAGATGTGATGAGTTTAAAGAGCTTTTAGAATCTGATGGTAATGGAAAAACTAAAGGAAAGAAGGCTAAAAAACCAGCCAAAAAAGCAACTGGAAAAACAGCCAAGAAAACCACTAAAAAAGCCACCAAAAAGACAACTAAAAAGAAAAAATGAACCCATACTGTTCCACAAAATCAAACAGTTCAGGAACATCAAACCAGAGATAAGAATCTTGGGAGTGGATGATGCTCCATTTGTTCCCCACAGCAAGGAACAGGTCATGATAGTCGGAACTCTTTTCCGCGCAGGAAACTGGCTGGATGGAGTACTCCGCACCTATATCACAGTAGATGGCACAGATGCAACTACCTCTTTAATTGCGATGGTCAATGGCTCCCGACACCTGGAACAACTGGGAGTTATGATGCTGGACGGCATAACCTTTGGTGGCTTTAACGTGGTTAACATCCGTAAAATCTTTCAGGAAACCGGAGTGCCAGTTATTGTTATAATGCGCAAATATCCCGACTTACCCCGCATAAAAAAGGCTTTGAAAAATTTTCCTGACTGGGAAGAAAGGTGGAATCACATTATTGAAGCTGGGGATATTTATAAAGTTCATAAAATCCATAATCATGAGCCCATCTACATGCAGTTATGTGGCATCACTGAGGAGGATGCCCGTGAGATCGTGACACTTTCTGCAACCCGAAGTGCAATACCAGAACCTATTCGGGTCGCACACATCATTGCAGCTGGTGTAACCACTGGAGAATCCAAAGGAAATGCTTAAATAGTCAATGCAAAGGATGGATTTGGAAAGGGCAGTAAAACATTTTTTCTTCGTGTAGATGGCGGGATAAGGTAGTTCCTGCTGGTTAATTTCCATTAATAAAGGGTGTGTACATTATCAGAAGCTTTAAAAATCCAATCTTAACTGTTGATGCAGTAATAACTGATTTAGATGGGAGAATAATATTTATTAGGCGTAAAAATCCTCCTTATAAGGGTTCATGGGCATTTCCTGGTGGATTTGTCGAGTATGGTGAAACCGTTGAAGAAGCAGTTATAAGGGAAGTTAGGGAAGAAACAGGGGTAAAAATTAAAATTCAAGAGTTATTAGGAGTTTATTCGGATCCTGGAAGAGATCCCAGGGGGCACATGATTACAGTGTGTTTTTTGGCAAATAAAACTGAAGGTGAACTTAAGGCAGATACAGATGCTGTTGAAGTTTCCTGTTTCACAGCGGATGAGGCGCTGCTGATGAATTTGGCCTTTGATCATCACAAAATTTTAAAGGATGCTTTAAAAAGAATACATTAAAACTAAAGAAAAAAAATTAAAATACTAATCAAATCACTATATCATTATATCGATATCACTAAAATTACAATTAAACCAATATTATGTTGAAGATGATTATATCAATATTAAATCAATTCAAAATATTATAATATGCTAAATCTTATTAGGAGGATTTAAATGGAATTTTGCCCTAAATGTGGAACAGTACTGTTCCCGAAAGGTGATTGTTTCGAATGTTCATGTGGTTACCAAAAAAAGATAACCAAGGAATCTCTAAGTGAGTATGAGATTTCTGAGAAAGTAGCACCAAAGGAAAATGTGATTGTAACTGGGGATGATGTTAAAACTCTACCCACTACCAAGGCACTATGCCCAAAATGCGGGAATCGACTGGCCTTCTGGTGGTTACAACAAACCAGAAGGGCTGATGAATCTGAAACCAGGTTTTTAAGATGTACTGAATGTGGGCAAACCTGGAGAGAGTACGATTAAACTTCATTAGGTTGGAGATGTTTAAATTGGAAGAAAAACCCAAAAAGGGAAGTCAAAATCACCCAATATCTGAAATTGACGAATCATCTCAGACATCTCAAGTTCATACATCTCAAGTATCCCCTACACACGATGAATCTAATGGATCAGAGAAATTTAAGGAATCCAAGAAATCTAAACCTACGACTGACGATGCATCAAATAATAAAAATCCTCAGAGACGTTTCAGGGATTTTTTGACCCGAGGTAATATTGATCCATTTGAATCTTCACCCTCTGCGACTAAGGGTTCTTCTAAACGTTCCGAAGAATTTTCTGAAAGTTCCAAAGAAAAATCTCAGGGGAATAATGAAAAAGGTGATAAAAGTTCATCTGAGTCACATGATTTCCACATCAGTCAGGAACTCATGAAATTTAACTTTTACAGAAAGCTCCAATCCAATAAAGAACAGGTCATCCGAATAAGCGGGGGAATAATAGGTACGATTTTTATCATCGCAGGAATATTATACATATTAGGCTCTGCAGTCAGGGTGGCGGACAATGTAGTATATGGTGAAAGAGCAGTAATCTCTGCTTTTTTAATATTAGTGGGAGTTTTGATCATTGCAGGTATCTTCGCCCGTCGGTTCTTGGAAGGAAGTTTCCTGAAAAACATACACAGCGAACTGGAAGTGGCTGAAGACCCTGATTCTGAGGAAAACTCAAAAGATATGAAAGAGAAACAAAAGGATAATATAGGGGAGAAGGATAAAAAGTAATTTAAGGAGGATGTACATGTTCAAGGCAGTTTTAAGTGATTCCAATATTTTGAAGACCAGTTTTGATGCCATATCATCCATTGTAGATGAAGTGCAGATGCAGGCTGATGAAGAGGGCTTACGTCTGGATGCTCTTGACCGTAGTCATATTACTTTTGTCCACCTGGAGCTCAAAAAAGGGGTATTCGATGAATACCAGTGCGGCGAGCCCATGAAGATTAATGTGGACACTGAAGAACTGATGAAAGTCTTAAAAAGGGCGAAGGCAGAAGACATGGTGGAACTTACTGTGGATGAAGGTAACCTTATCATATCATTTGAGGGTGAAGCCCGCAGAAAATTCAAGATCCGTCTCATAGACATAGAATACGAGGCTCCCAGCCCTCCACAACTTGAATACCCCACTGAATTTGAGGTGCCTTTCGGTCTACTCAAAGACTCCATCCAGGACATTGGCATAGTTTCTGATAAGATATCTCTCCACGTGAATGAGGAAAAATTCGAAGCATCAGCAGAGGGAGAGTTTGGGGATGCTAAAATTGAGTACATTCACGGAGAAAAGATAGAAAAATCTGCAAGATCAATATTTTCTCTGGAAAAAGTTAAAGAAATGTTAAAAGCCGATAAATTCTCAGAATCCGCGGTGTTACGACTGGGAAATGACATGCCTCTGAATTTAGCCCTCAAAATGGCTTCTGATGAAGGTGAACTGAGTTTCCTTCTAGCCCCAAGGATAGAAAGTGAGGAATAAGTGAGGAATAGGGTTGGATGAATTTTTCCAGAATTTGAGGGAGATCCAAAAAAAGGAACGGAGTTTAAGTAGTTTATCTCCTGTTGGAGAGGATTTTTACCAACAGATCTCCAATTATTTCAACAGGCTCATGGAAAGGATAGATAATAATCCATTTTCATTTGAATCATATCTTCTTCGTGATGCTCAGCGAATAGTGGTTGAGATTTGTGATAGAAGAGAGTATAAAATAACGAATAGTGCGGTGATGAATGCGCAGCGCTCGCATCACCTCTTTAAAAACTCTCGCGAAGATGGAAGGCCTAAAATTCCGTCAAATTCCACTCCTGAAGAGCAAAAACTTTACATGGAGATTTATAGGTCTTTAACTGCTTACCGGGAGGAAATGAGGTCCCCTCTTAGATCTTACTCTCATAAAAAAGATATTAAATTAAGTTCATTAAATTCGCCTAAAAGAACTTCTAAACCGATTGAAAATGAAGTTAAGGGGAGTAATAATAGAATTAATGAGCAAAATATTATAGATGAAATTGAAAGAGTTCAAAGTTCTAATAATGCTTCAATTTCTAAAGAAAAAATAAATGACTCTTTCAAAAAAATTCAAGCAGTTGATGAAATTCCTACTGAAATTCAGGATGAAATATACAGGCAATTCGGAAAAGAACCATCAAAACAGGGGGTTAAAAAATCATCTATGGTTTCTCCTGGAGAAACTAAACCCGGAGATTTAAAAGAAAGCCCCATTAATCCCGATGATTTTAAAAAGGAATTTAAAGAAAGTCAGGTTTATTCAGGGGGTAATGCTCTATCAGGGGTGTCAAAAGATAGTTCTGGTCTTCATAAAGTGTCCACTGAGATTTTAATGATTATGGAGGAGTTGCCTTCTATTATGGGAGTGGATAGTAAAGTTTACGGTCCATTCCATCCCGGTGACATCATCACCATGCCTGAACCCAATGCTCGTATACTTATCAAGAATCAAAAGGGAAAGTCTATCCAAAGGTATAAATAAACATTGAAATATAAATAGCGTGATATAGAGTCAGGCTTTTTATAATAGTTCGAGGACTATTAATCAATTTTACGAGGTCATTGACTTATTTTTACAGCCAACGAGGTGATTATATGAAGATTCCTAAAGAAAGGAAAACTTACTGCCCAAATTGCAAGAAACACACAATTCACACAGTATTAGAATCAAAAAGAAGAAAGGCCAGTGAATTAAAATGGGGTCAACGTCAATTCAGGCGTGTAACCAGCGGTTACCGTGGATACCCCCGACCATTACCTTCAGGTAATAAACCAACCAAGAAACTGGACTTAAGATACAAATGTAAAGAGTGCAACAAATCCCACATAAAACGCTCAACATTTCGTGCTGGAAAAGTAGAGTTCATCCAGCAGTAGGTGAAAAAATGTCAAAAAGTAAAAGTAACTTTTTAAGAGTAAAATGTGGAGACTGTGGCAACCAACAAATTGTTTTTGATCATGCTGCCTCCAAAGTGGAGTGCATCATTTGTGGTAAATCTCTGGTAAAATCTAAGGGCGGAAGATCTGAAGTTGTAGCCCAAATAATCGAAGTCTTGGACTAGGTGTTTTAATGGTAAGAATGAAGCATAAGTGGCCACAGGAAGGCGATTTAATCGTGGCCACCGTGCATAAGGTCCTTAATTATGGTGCATTCGCCAAACTAGAAGAATACCCTGGAGAAGAAGCTTTCATACACATCTCCGAGGTATCTGCAGGATGGGTGAAGAACATTCGGGATCACGTACGGGAAAATCAGAAGATTGTTGCCCGGGTACTCCGTGTTAACCCCAAAAAGGGCCATGTTGATGTTTCCATGAAACGGATCAGGGAGGATCAAAGGACCCGTAAGATCCAGCAGTGGAAAATTGAACAAAAAGCAGAGAAACTCCTGGAATTTGCAGCAAAAAGTATTGATAAGAATCTGGACATGGCTTACGATGAAGTAGGCTATGCTATGATGGATGAATTTGGAGATCTCTACGGTGCGTTTGAGATATCAGCTGAAGAAGGAGCAGATTCCCTTATAGAAAGAGGAATGGATGAAATATGGGCAAACGCCATAACTGAAGTAGCCCAGAAGAACATCTCTCCTCCCGAAGTACAGATCACTGGATACGTTGATTTAACTTCTTATGCTCCTGATGGTGTGGATATCATACGAAATGCTCTTACATCCATTAATAAAGATAATATAGTAGTACAATGTGTTGGTGCACCGCGGTATCGGCTGCTGGTCAAATCATCGGATTACATCACCGCAGAAACCATTCTTAAAGATGCAGCCGATGAAGCCATTGCAACGGTTTTAGAAGCTGGTGGCGAGGGTGAGTTCCACCGGGAATTAGAATGAAGATGAAAATGAGGCGTTGCAGTTCCTGTAAGGAATACACCCTTAAAGACCACTGCCCGCATTGTGGGGGCGAACTGAAAGTAATATACCCTCCACGCTATTCTCCTGAGGACAAATACGGTAAATACAGAAGAACACTCAAGAAACAACTCAGTGAATCCTCTTAACAGATGTGATTAAAACAGGGATGATAAAATTTAATCCCTCATGATCAATCCCTCATGATCATCTTAGGATACATTATTTAATTCCATGAATTCTTAGGATACATACTGAGTTTCCATGAATTCAAAGAATCATTTATTAATCATTTAGGAGTGTTTTAGATGAATGAAACCTTCATAGAACTGATTAAAGAAGTGGATCTCAATGATCCCATATTTATTGAAGCCCTACCTGGTATAGGTCATGTGGGCAAACTGGTTGCAGAGCACATCATACACGAACTAGGTGCGGAAAAATTCGCAGAACTTTACTCACCATCATTCCCCCCACAAGTCTTCGTAGATGAAGATGGACTAATAGAGCCCATGAAAAACGAGTTTTACTACCTAAAAAGACAGGGAGAAGATGAAAGAGACTTCATTTTCTTGGGAGGAAACACCCAGGGACTCAGTCCAGAAGGACAATACGAAATATGTGGACACATACTTGATTTCGTTGAAAAATATGGTGTTAAAGAGATATACACCCTGGGCGGTCTGGGAACAGGCCAACCCGTAGAAAAACCAAAGGTTTTTGGAGCAGCCACCAACAAAGAACTGGCTGAAATGCTCAAAGAACATGAAGTAACCTTAAGATCTGCTGATGGTGGAATAATAGGTGCATCTGGTCTAATTTTGGGCTTAGGAATTTCTAAGGGTATGAATGGGGCCTGTTTAATGGGTGAAACACCAGGATACTTCATTGATGCTGATGCATCCAAAGCAGTACTCACTGTTCTGCTGGAAATACTTAAAATAGAAGTAGATGTGGCAAAACTTGAAGAAAGGGCTGAAGAAACCAGAAAGATGATCAGTAAAGCTCAGCAGATGGAACGAGAAATGGCTGAAAGAATGAACCTCGCTCCTGGAGAAGAAGACCTACGATACATAGGTTAAATTCTGGAACTAATTATTTTATTTTTTTTTAATTTCATACATTTTTTTAACATATTTCTTATTCAGACTTATTTAGAAAAATCTTTTATTAAAAAGGGTGTAAAAACATGATCATTAGGGCTGATCTGCATATTCACGGCCGTTACTCTATGGCCACATCTAAAAACATGACTCCTGAGCTATTATCATCTCAAGGAAGTCTTAAAGGATTACATCTAGTTGCAACTGGTGATGCATTCCATCAGGGCTGGCTTAATATGATAGAAGAAGCTACTGAAGAAGCTACTGAAGGAATTTTCAGAATCAGAGAAAGTAGAAAAATGCACAATGAATTTCTCCAGGAAAAAATTCCAGAGAGCCATTCAAAAAATCCAGAAACCCATCTAATTCTAACTGCTGAAGTGGAAGATTCAAAAAGAGTCCACCATCTCATCATACTCCCTTCATTGGAAGCAGCTTACCAGATGCGAAAAAAACTTAAGGGAAACCTGGATTCAGATGGAAGGCCCAGAGTACGTATGAACGGCGCCGAAATACAAGAATTAGCCCTTAAAAACGGCTGTATAATGGGGCCTTCCCATGCATTCACACCATGGACCAGTATTTACAAAGAATATGATAGTATAATGGACTGTTACACTGAAAAACCCGATTTTGTAGAGCTTGGACTCTCTGCAGACACGGACATGGCTGATCGTATCCAAGAATTACAGGATATACCATTCCTCACTAACTCTGATGCTCATTCTCCCTGGCCCCACAGATTGGGACGTGAGTTTAATGAAATCAACGTTAAAAATTTGAGCTTCCCTGCACTGGCCAGTGCAATTGCTGATAAGAAGATCACAGCAAACTATGGTTTCGACCCTAGACTAGGTAAGTATCATCACACTGCCTGTACCAAATGTTACCAGCAGTTCCATCCTGAAGAAGCCATCAGGATGAACATGAAATGTCCCTGTGGTGGCACCATAAAAAAAGGTGTTGACTACCGGGTGGAAGAACTGGCCACCTGGGATGAACCACACCACCCCCAGCACAGGCCACCATATATTCACATCATGCCTCTGGCTGAAATCATAAGCCTCACCTACAGTAAAGGGGTCACCACCAAGTTCGTGCAAAAGATATGGCAGGAACTCATTCTAAAATTCGGTGATGAAATCTCGGTACTGATAGACGCTCCCCTGAACGAGCTGGTGGAAATCGATCCAGAACTGGCCCGTAGAATAAGAGCATTCAGAGATAAAACATTGCAAATAAAAGTAGGTGGCGGGGGAAAATACGGGGAATTAGTTTTCAATGAAGATAATTCCACAGATTCCACTTTAGATTCGTTTTTATAAAATATTTATTTTTTTAGTTCTTAGTATGTAGATTTAGCTTTCAGCTCTTTTTATGCATTAATGGAACCGGTTAATTTTTGCCTTTGTAATATGTTATCCTATATTTATTTGGTATTGATCATAGCCCATTAACTATAGTCATGGAAAAAGTTTTTATAATCTAATGATTAATCCAATTCTGTAGATATGTAGTGTTAAATTGGGTTAACCAATTTTTATTATATTAATGCATAACTTACTTTAAAGATAAAAACAGAAATTTGAGGTGTTTATAATGGGTATTGCTATGGACTATTCTTGGGTGATTTTAGGAACAATTATTGGTGGTTTTGTTTTAGTATCCGTGATGACACAGGTTTTAAACAGAAGTCCTGCAGAATAATAGTTTCTTTGATATTTAAATTATTAATCTTTTTTCTCTCTATTTTTTTTATACTATATCTCCACTATTCTGCGAATATAATCATGATTCCCATTTTCTATAAAATTAAGGCTGTTTGATTCAATGAATAACTGAAAGAGAATAGCTGAAAGAGATTAATTGGATTAAATTGAAATAATTAGGAAGAATAAGTCTATTAAATAGGAAAAGGAGATATAAATAAATTATTATAAATTAAACGGACCCGCCGGGATTTGAACCCGGGACCCTCAGATTAGGAGTCTGATGCCCTATCCTGGCTAGGCTACGGGCCCATGTTTATTATTTATCAAATTCAATTTAATTATTTTTTATATCTATTTTACAGAACTTTTACAATATCCTACCTGTTTTTGGTATTCTATTAAAAAAGGGTACGAATAACGGACCCGCCGGGATTTGAACCCGGGACCTTCGGATTAGAAGTCCGACGCCCTATCCAACTAGGCTACGGGCCCGTATGAAATTTAACTGTATGCAGGTGATTCTCCTTCGCCCTGAACCGCTTGAGCCAGCTCTTTAAGTCTTGACTCTATTTCTTCAGCTTCTTTCAAAAGTGGCTCGGAGTTAACCTCTATGTTCAACATCCTATTTAAAACATCCACCACACTGGCAGCTGCACGGGGATCAGGATACTGATTTAATACCTCTGCAAACAGACATGAAGCGGGAATATCACGGGTCATGGTACGGGTTAATAGGGTTCCTGATAGTCCGTTTATATTTCCAAATGGGAGTATGGGAAGATCAAGGTCTCCTAATC
>AMGN01000055.1 GCA_000309865.1 Methanobacterium sp. Maddingley MBC34
GATTTACTGAGATTTACTGAGATTTACTGAGATTTACTGATCATTTTATTAATTTGAAGCCCGGAGAACTTTGAAACTGACACTAAAGAGTTGGTATGTCATCTGTGCTGCTTCCAGTTGGGTATTCCACTCTGGAATTTCATATACAAAAACCGGATACCCTGCATTGGTTAAAGGCCTGTCAATCTGAGATATGGATGTGCTCTTCTCACGGGTACTGGATGAACCGGGATAATAATTAAACAGGGGGAGTAACTGGTGAACTGCTTCACCCAGGGTAACTGACTTGTTATCATGGGTTGGGGTGGCTATGTAATATCCTTCACCGTAACCCTGTTCATGGTCATGGGCGATGATCACCAGCTGGTAATCTGATTTTTTAATATCTGGAATGGCATACTCTTCAACCAGGTCCTGACCATTACTCCGGCCAACATCAAAGTCATCAGGCTGATCAGTTACAGTTACATGATAATCAACCATCTCCACATTATTCAGGAGGGCAAAAGCTTTCACCACCTGGGGAACCAGGTTGGTGGAGAGATTTTCACGAGGATGCATACCAGTAATCACTGCAATCTTCACAGAAGAATTACCGTAATGAGAATAAACCTCTTTAGTAACATACCCCTGTTGGTTAGAGCCTAAAATAGAGTGCTGACTCGAGTTAGCAAATAGAAAAGCCGCCACAACTCCCAGTATTATGACCCCAATAATTAAACTTTTTTTCATAAAACCATAACCTATAAATTGCGATTCATTTTATCCAGAGATTAAACCTTATCCAACGTTTCAAACCTTAATCTAAATATTTAAACATTACTAAAATATTCGAAATTATCCTGAGATTAATGTTTTACAGTGGATTTATTTGCCCGTGCTCAGGAACTTCTCCATGAGAAGTGCGGTTCCCACGGCAGGTGCCACCATACAATCATCCTTGGCGAGAATTTCTTCCATGGTCCTAACCTCCAGGCCCAGGAGTTTTGCAGCTTCACACCCAATGATATTCATTCCCAACCCAGTTGCAATTACCAGTTCGATACTTTCCCTTTCACTGACTTCTTTAAGGGCTTCAGCAACTTGTTCTACCTGCTTCTGGTAGATGAACTGTGCTATGTTCACAACATCATCCTGACTCAATAAATCCAGATCTCCACATACCACCCTTGATAATCTTAAAAGTGAAGCCTCAAAAGAGTTATTTCCTCCATCAGGGGTTTCGGAAGTGTAATCTTCCAGGGTGATGTTTCCCAGAACCAGGTGTACATCGGCAGTTACTGCGAAAAGTTCTGAAGCTGTGCGCACCCATTCGTCTTTAAGGGGTACTTTATCCACAATGGTTGCCACGTTGGTGCGAAGAGTGCCTGTGTAAACTAATTCACCAGTTGCAAGTCTTTGAAGATCTGTTCTTCCCTTAGCGCATTCTGTACCATTTTTAATGGGAATTATATCAGTGGTGGTACTTCCAGTGTCTATAAATATACAATCAGGAGCCATGTAAGCAGCTAAGGGCGCAGTGGCAACCCAGTTAGCTGCAGCCAACTCCAAAGGATTCTTTCCAACTGCATCATAATCCATCATGCCATTAAGACCCACAAAGGCAACTGGCAGGTTGAATGTTTCCATAACTCTGGATGAAATATCCAGCACCCCTTCACTTTTGTTTTGGTAGCTATCAGCAAGTTCTGCAGTCATTGAAACACCAACTGCGTCAATTTCGTCAATATCGGGACCTAAAAGTTCCAGGAGAGTCCTGGATAGTTCATCCTTTTTAACCCACATAGGAAGATAACAAAAATCAGTTTTTATGTTGAGAATATTTCCTTTTTCATCAAATTCAACCACAGCCAGGTCTGTGTTTGCTCCTCCAATATCAAAACCTGCAATTTTCAACTTATCACCTTTAAAATGAAGAGAATCTCCTATTTTCAATATATCCATTTTAAATGAAAACAACTTCCTATTTCCAATTTTTCTTAAACAAAAACTCACTTTTCAACTTACCTTTAAATGAAGACGATTTCCAGTTTTCTGGATTTCTATCTCTCTTTCCAGGCTGAATTCCCCTGGAAGTTGACCCTGCACAGATTGCACAATAGCTTCCCCTAAATTAAAGTTGAGCATGTTCCTAAGGGCCACGTAGGGTGTGGTTATACGAGAGTTAATCTCCACCAGATACACTTGCTCGTCATTCAGAATCATGTCCACTCCCACGTAACCTTTTAATCCCGGAATGGATTCAACTGCTTTTTTAGCTATTTTTTTAGCTTCATTTTCCAGTGGATGAGTCATGGGAACTTTTCCACCATTATAGTTTATTACACCATCTTCTATGCTGATATTCTGTTGATTTAAACTGAGTGGAATAGCTTTTTTACCGTTACTGAGTAAACTTACGCTGGCACTCTCTCCCTCAAGGTAATCCTGCACCAGGAAATAAGGGAGGCTGCTTACCGCTCTCACTTTCCGGGTGGCATTTTTAAAAGAGTCTTCAGAATCCACAATCTGTACTGCAGAACAGGAAACCCCATCTGCAGGTTTAACCACCATTTTGGTGCCTGAAATCCCCTTACCATACAGTCCAATATCTTCCCATGCCACCCTGTGGGTGGGGATGACTGGAACCACACCTTTCAGGATATTGTAGGTGAGGTATTTATCAGAACAGATGCGTACTGCATCTGAATCTGATCCCACCACCTGCACACCATTTTTCTCAATTAGCCGCGTTAATCCACAAAGTATAAAGTCTTCTTCAGGGGCTATGGGCAAACAAAAATCAAACTGAGAGATATTATTTGAGATCCAGTCATCAATAGCTCCTTCTATTACAATTGGTTTGCACTTGCTTCCGTCAATTGAATCTATATTTTTGGAAATGAGGTAGCTGGCAGGTAAACATTCCAGGTCACAGGTAAGACCACGGAGCATTGCTTTACCCTCTGCAGCTAAGGAAGGGTCTTTGATCCCCAGTGCACTTGCATATTCAAAAATTAAAAGATTCAAGACCTTCCAACTCCCTTAAAGACCACACCACCATTTTGGAAGAGTTCCCTGTCAAGAATTGGCCTAGTGCATACCAACAATCGATTTTTAATCATATCTGGTTTGATGTTCCGATAGATGTCATGATCAGTTACCAGAACCACACAATCACAGGCAAGGGCAGTTTCCAGATCTGCAATCTGAGCCCCCCACGATTTAATAATATCCGGAAATACATAGGGATCATTGACCAGAACTTCGGCGCCTTTATTGATTAATTCATCGATTAATGGTTTTGCAGGTGTTTCCCTGGCATCAGCAACGTTTCCTTTGTAAGCCACTCCTAAAATTCCAATTTTAGACCCTGAAATAGTTTTATCAGCATCTTCTAAAGCTTCTCGTACTATTCTGGCAACTTCCCCCGGCATGTCTTCATTAACCTGTCTGGAAGTCTGGATGAGGGGTGTTTTTACTCCCTTTTCCCGTGCTATTTCCACTATGAAGTAGGGGTCTATGGAAAGACAGTGCCCGCCCACACCAGGCCCTGGTGTGTGTATGTTGACTCTGGGATGGTGGTTAGCAGCCTGGATGGCTTCAATGGCATCCACTCCTAAAACATCACATACTAAAGCCATTTCATTGGCTAAAGCTATATTGGTATCCCTGTAGGTGTTTTCCATTAGTTTAACCATCTCTGCTGTCACCAGGTCCGGTACCATTATGATCTCACCCTCTGTTATCCGCTGGTAGAGTGAAGCTGCCATTTTAGTACTTTCTGAATTTATTCCCCCGATTACCCGTGCATTGTGAGTCATTTCATATAGGGTGTTGTTGGGAAGGGCTCTTTCAGGAGTGTAAGCTACTTTAAAATTCATTCCTGCTTTAAGACCACTTTCTTCCAGTAACGGAATTATAAGATTTTCACAGGTTCCAGGTGGTACGGTGCTTTCAATTATAACCAGGTCATCCTCTTTTAAACCTTCAGAAATTGACTTGGATGCAGAAATAACTGCAGTAAGATCTGATTTTTTGTCATCATCCACTGGCGTGGGAACGATGATCATGATTATTTTAACCTGTTTTACTGCACTTAAAGTGTCAGTAGTGGCAGATAAACATTTTTTTTCCACTGTTCTTTTAACAATCTCTTCCAGGCCAGGTTCCATAATGGGAGATCGTCCTGAGTTAACCATTTCCACAGTTTCATTGTTTATATCAACCCCCACCACATTCAGGCCACTTTTTGCCAGTAGCGCAGCCGTAGGAAGTCCCATATGGCCCAAACCGAATATTGCTATGGGTGAATTTTCTTTAATCATTGATCTATCCCCTGTAGTGGTTTATCAATTATGGTTGTTTTAAGATAAATTTTTTTAACCTCAAATTATTATATCCATTATGAATTATGCTCAAATTAGTTTAAAGTGCGTTATAGTGGCAGATTAGAGTCATTACTCAAATTAGGTTTTCAGTACACATATAGTCTCAAATTAGTGTAATAGCCTAATATTATTTTTCACTAATTCTTTCACTTACTTCCCAATTTTAATAAAATTGCAAATGGAATTTAAGTATTTTTATACTTGAATAAACTTTTGATAAATCTATTTAAGACTCTTGATATATTAAAGACACCTGATAATTAATTTAGGATTTATTTAAAATGATCTTGAAAAATTATAAGCAATAGAAATTCTTTAAATTAAAATCCATAAATCTTTTTTTAATCTTCTTATACTATTTTAGGTTAATTATATTTTTGTTTCCCAGAAATACAAAAAATTTAGAAACAGGATGTTTAAAAATCAGCACAACATGATTTAGAAATCACTACTGTTTTACCATAGAGTGAAAGGTTAGAACTAGGAAATTCAGGATTATCACCATTAAATACAATATTTATAGTACAATCAGGGTTTTTTTCTTCAAATTCAGCCACAGTAACCTGTTCATTCACCATTAACAGTTTCTTCTCCTGCCCTCCAGCTATCATTTCGGGAGCATTGATTTCCAGTTTACCATGATCATATGCCTCTTGAATGGCATCAACCATCTGTTTTGAGGCATTACCCTCACCATAAGGGTTAGGTGCTTCTTTCATCCTCTGGTATAGGCTATCATCTGTCAGTATCCTGGTTACGTTGCTGGTTATTTTTTCTTTATTTGAGCCCACCAAAATGTTACCACCTGCATGGACTGTTTCCGGGCGTTCGGTGTTGTAACGGAGGGTGAGGCAGGGCACATTTAGAGTTATAGCTTCTTCCTGGATTCCTCCAGAATCGGTTATCATTAACTTTGAACTGGACTCCAGAATCAGGAAATCTAGGTAGCCAATTGGTTTAATCATTTTAATGTGAGGAGCTTTTTCAAGCCGAGAATACATTCCGAATTCTTTAAGAGTTTTCACAGTACGCGGGTGTACCGGGAAAACAATGGTAAGACCTTCAATCTTCAGGAGAGCTTCAACTATATTTTCCAGCCTTTCCAAGTCATCAACATTCTCTGCACGATGTAAAGTTAATGATAAGATATCTCCTTCCAGTTCCAGTTGAGACATGATTTGTGAGGTTTTACTGGCGATTTTGAGGTTTCGGTGGCAGGCATCAACCACGGTGTTGCCGGTGATGAAAATATCCTTAGGGGATATTCCCTCAAAGAGCAGGTTTATGGCGGTTTCTTCGGTGGGTACGAAAAAGAGGTTGGTGCAGACATCAGCCACCATACGGTTTATTTCCTCAGGCATGGTCTTATCATAGGAGCGAAGTCCTGCCTCCACGTGTCCCACTGCTATGTGCAACTTGGCTGCAACCAGGGCCCCGGCTAAAACAGCATTGGTATCACCCTGCACCAGGACTATGTCTGGTTTTTCAGAAAGGAGAACATCTTCAATTCCTTCCATCATAACCGCTGTTTGTTTTCCATGTGAATCTGAGCCCACCCCAATGTTATAATCTGGTTCCTTGAGTTCCAGATCCAGGAAAAACTGCTGGGACATTTCGAAGTCATAATGCTGCCCTGTGTGTATTAAAATATAATCTATTCCCCTTTTATCCACTTCATCGATTAAAGGAGACATTTTAATGATTTCTGGCCTGGTGCCAATGATAAACGCTATTTTCATCTAAATCCACAACCATCCTTGATATACTATTAAAAAGGTTAATTCAATGTATTTATTGATATTATTAAATAAATAAGATTAGTTCATTAATAAAGATTCTATTAAAATCTTAGATATACTGGTCATGATTAAACAAAAGATTTGGATTTAACTAGATATCTAAGTTGATCTAAATTTTAGGATTTAACTAAGCTAATCTAAAAGTTAAAAATTATGGGGGGATCTTTTCCTTTTAGCTCTATAATCATCCATTATCTTTAAAAGCTTGTTAGTGTCTTCTTTTTTCCTTTTCTCTTCCTGGTCTTTTTCCCACTTTGCGATTTCTCTGTCAAGATCCTGGGACAGGATAACTGCAAAATCATCAGTCATTTTTAAATCTACAGCTTCTAGTGGGATTAGGGGAACCATGTTAGTTTCAAATTCCCCTCGAGCCGGATGAGACATTTTATCAGCAGTTATAACAGCTTTAATTCCCAACTTAATTAGTAAAGCAGCAGTTTGAGAACCTCCTCCTTCAGAACTTCTCAAAAGAACCACATCACCATTTTTAATATCCCATACTCCTGTTGCTTCCCTTATACCATCTTTAGAAAATGATTCGATGATTTTAACAGGTGATGCTTCCCTGGAAAGTTCCATCGCCCTTATACGTTTTATGGATTCTAATTGCTCCTCTAAATCCTTCCTCAAAGCTTTCTCATGGTTGTATTTCTCTTGAAGGCCCCTGATGATTGATGTTTTAGTGGCAATTTCCCTTTGATGTAAAATGTTCTGGGAATACTGATAATGTAATCTTTCAATTTTACTTTCCAGCTGGGAGATTTCATCCTGGTATCTTTTGAGATCATTATCCATTATACTGTTTTTCTTATGCAAATTCCTGATCTGATTCTCTTGAGATTTTAATCTGTTTTTTAATCCAGAAATAATTTCAAAAGTATCTTCTATCGGGGAATCTTCTTTAAAAGTCCCAGAGACCTTATCACTATTAAGAATATCTTCTTTAAGAAGGAATTTGGGAGATTTAATATCCTTATTGTCTGTTGTATGGGGCTTGACTGGATGTTTTAATTTTTCCAGAGTAGTATTTAAGGCCTTGGTAATGGGAATTTCATTTATAACCATTATTTTTACTTCATCAACCATTTCAGAGGGTATTTCCAGATTAAGTGCTCTTTTTTCAATCTGTTCCAGTTTCTTCTGGTATTTTTTGTATCCCTGAATGGCGGCAGCGAGTGCATCCCGTTCATGAGCATTTTGTGGTATTAGATCCGGTTCAATATCCCTGGATCGGCGTGTTAGCTGGCGATTATCACCGGAATATATGTAATTATCAACCATTTCGTTCTTGGCACTTACTGCCAGGTCCCGGTAGGGTGCGTATATTTTAGAATTAAGGGATGTTGCCATTTTTTTCACCAGCCTGGGGGGCTGGTGAACATCAGTGGCCACTATAACCGTTCTCCCGAAACTGATGATGTGTTTGGTTATTTCTGCACGGGATGCTTCCTTAAAACTGTTCACGCTTAGTATTACACCTGAAAGATCCAGAATAGCCACCCCTGCAGTCATTCCAGGATCAAGACCTACTATGATCCCCCTTTGACCTTTGGGAATTATTGGCCGCCCCTGCGTATTTAAAATAAGTTTTTCTTTAAAATTTTGAGGGTACCGGTGAACCAGACGATTTCCTCCTTTGGGATATTATCTTAGTACTGAATATTATCTTTTTTATTTTATATTTTTGTTACTATTTAGTATTTCCCTTGCTATCACTGGAATAAGTATGAAAAAAGTAGAAGAAAGCTAGTTTCCAATTCCAGGGCCAATTTTAAGGATAGAAAAGAGAGTTAGTCTTATATGATAAGCTGATGATTTAATGCGTTTATCATTTCCCTGGTTGATGCAACCATCTTTTGATGGTTAAAACATTCCTCCTCAATGGTCTGTATAAACCGTGCCCTAGCATATTCATCCTCATTAAACTTCACTCCCTGATGTAAAACATCCATTAAAATAAGACTTTCAGGAGGCATAGGAGTGATAGATGCGTTGTATTCCGGATCAAAACATTTTTTAACATCTTCTATTCCCATTTCATGCTTTCCTACACTGATTAAGACTGTCATCATTTTTCGAACCATATTCCAAAGGAAACTCTCACCCTCCACATCCACCAAGCACACCTGATTTTTTGAGGTGAACCGGACACTATCCACTTTTCTCATGGGATTTCGTTCATTTCTCCGGGAAAAGTTAAGGAAGTTATGGGTTCCCTCCATTAAATGAGCTGCTCCCTGCATTTTATCCACATCCCACTCATCTTCCCCTACTTTCCGACACAATACATAACGATAGTGTCTTTTATGAGCGTATCTGGTCTTGAATCCCAATGGTACTCGGCAAGACCCCAGAATCCGTATATCCATGGGTAAGAGATCGTTTACCTGATTTATTATTGGCTCTTTGTCTGTGAGAAATGAAACCACATTTCCCAGGGCATGAACTCCCCTGTCAGTGCGGCCAGCAATGGAGTAATTTGATTGACCTAGATTGCTTATTGCACCAGATTTTTTTAAAGCACTTATTAGCTCTCCTTCAACTGTTCTCAGGTTTGGTTGCCTTTGAAATCCGTAAAAATCTGTTCCTAAATAAGCAACTTTTAAAGCCACCCTAATCATAGCATCATCCTCTAATTAAATTACAATAAATGCCCTATAACAATACCACTAGTAATAATAGTTAGATATAAAGATATCCATAATATTCCCAGTATTCCAAGTATTGAATGTATTCAAGGTAATATTCTGAAAGATAGGTTATTTTGAAACGATAGTTAATATTCCCCATTTTACTATACTTACATTTACTACTTAAATTTCTCAATAATTGGGATTAATTTGTATAATATTTAATTTGTATAATTAAGTATAATTCTAATAAGAAATCTATGAGAATTTTATATTATTAGCCAATGGAAGATAATTTGAGGTGAATTTCATGTTTATTATGCCTGCAGTTGATATTAAAAACGGTAAATGTGTACAGTTAGTACAGGGAAAACCAGGAACCGAACAGATAGTCCTTGATAATCCTGCTGAAGTTGCCCTTGAATGGGAAAATAAAGGAGCCAGTGTATTGCATGTTATTGATCTGGGTGGGGCGCTGGAAGAAGGAGGTAACATCCCAGTGGTGGAAGAAATCCTTAAAAAAGTGTCCATACCGGTCCAGATGGGTGGAGGAATTCGTACCATAGACGATGCCACCAAGTTACTGAATATTGGTGTGGACAGAATAATACTGGGAACCCTGGCCATTCAAAGCCCTAAAACCGTTGAGCTATTGTCTCGTGAATTCGGAAGTGAACGTATTATGGTGGCCCTGGATAGTAAGGACTCCAAAGTTGTGGTCAGAGGATGGACAGAAAAAACAGACCAGACTGCCCCTGAATTGGGGAAGATTATGGAAAAACACGGAGCGGGAGGAATATTATTCACCAATGTGGATCATGAAGGCCTATTAGATGGATTTAGGGTTGAACCCCTCCTTAAACTATTAAAAACGGTTGATATTCCAGTAGTTTATTCCGGAGGCGTTAGTACGCTTGAAGACGTGGCTACCCTCAGTCAAACTGATGCCTATGGCGTGGTAATTGGTTCCGCACTTTACAAGGGGACCATAAACTTTGAAGATACCCTGGTTTATGAAAACAAGTAACAAATTATTATCTTTTTAATTTCATTTTCATGATATTTTTTCTATTTTTAAGTTCATTAACAGGTAAATGACACTGAAAATTAGTTACAATGTACTATTAGAACTATTCCCTCAAAATAATATATCCTTCATAAATGGTTGATATCTTCAAAAAATTAATGGATAAAATGTCATGATATCATAAAGTTACTGAGTGAATCCCCTGTGGATTACGGTTTTCTCAGTTATTTCCACCACTTTACGTATTTTAAGAATTTGATCAGGGTTGGTGGATATGGAATTGATGCCAGTTTCCACCAGCCATCGTACCATAGCCGGATCAGAGCCTGCATGGCCACAGATGCAAGTTTCAATATGGTGCTGGTTGCATTTTTCTATAACCATTTCCACCATCATCAAAACTGACTTGTGGGCTAGATTGAAATGTTTAGCTACTTTAACCCCCCTTCTATCCACGGCCAGTGCAGACATGGTCAGGTCACTTATGCCCAGGGTCACAAAGTCCATTCCTTCAGTGATGAACTCATCCAGGGTGAAAACTGCAGATGGGGTTTCAATGGATGCACCCACAGGTAGGTCGAGGTGAGGTTTGATTCCAACCTCGCGCATAATGTTTTTAGCCTCTATGTACTCGGAAACATCCCGTACTAATGGTACTTTAACTCCCAGGTTATCATAACCCTCATCCATGAGTTTCAAGAGGGCTTCGAACTCTGCTTTCAGGATATCAGGGTTTTGAAGATCTTTATGAATGCCTCTTTGACCCAGTAAGGGATTAGCTTCATCTGGTTCAATATTTCCTCCCTCTAACCGTTTTAGTTCGTCGGTGGCTATGTCAAATGTCCGGAACCATACCGGTTTGGGGTAGAATGCGTCGGCTATCAGTCTGACCGAATCTTCAATGACTTTACTGAGTTTTCCCTCATTCAGGAGCACGTGGGGATGTTTTCCAGTACGGATTATGCTGTTTTCAATACGGATAGATCCTACACCATCTGCCCAGGGTGCTACTTTCCAGGCAATTTCAGGGATATTGAGGTTGACCTTGATACTGGTGGCAGGGTAGTAAACTTCTGAAGTATCATGTTTACCTTCCCTTTCCATGAAACCATGGTATATGTTACCTGTATTACCATCTACAGTTACAATTGAACCTTCTTTAAGTTTCTTGGTTCCGTTGCCTGTTCCCACCACACAGGGAACCTTCATCTCCCTGAGGACTATGGCCACATGGCTGGTGAGACCACCATAATCCGTCACCACCCCACCTGCCCTGTGAAGATAAGATACCATATCTCTGGAAGCTGTGGATAAAACTACTATCTCCCCTCCCTTCAGCTTCAGGAGATCTTCATCTTTCCCTATTTTCTTAACATGTCCTACTCCAACATAGGGCCCGGTCCCAATTCCTTTCAGAATAATCATATACTATACTATTTTGTAATTGATTATGGAAATAATTTGGGAATATTTTATTTTAAAATAATATAGGGAATTAAAAAAAAATAAGCATGATTTAAAGGTTTAAAAGTATTAATATCTCATTGAAAATTTAAATTAAGCAAAAAAGGATTATTGTAAAAGGGATTATTGGAAGATGAGATCTCACTCTGCATCTATAATCCAATTATATGTATAATCCAATTTAATGAGCAAATCTTTCCATGAATGAAACAATCTTCTCTAATTTACCTTTCAATGGTCCTGTTTTGTTGCTTAATTTTCGAAGTGCGTTTATATCGCTATTTTTAAGTCCTCCAACCAGTATGAGGGCCACCACATAAACAATAGCTGCCAATATCATGACCAGTAAAAAAGCAACATATTTGGAAAAGAAGGAAATATAGTCAAAATGTGCGAAATTCAAAGTTGCTTGGCTGATCAAGAGGTTTTGAGGTATTAATAATAGTACAGCTCCCATTATTCCTGCTGCCAAGACTATTCTGCCCAGATCTTTGTACTCTAATTTTACATCAGCTACCTGAAGAGTTTTCCATACTATTGAAGTCATTATGAAAAGGGCGGTGATGGTTGTTGCTGCAGCAGCACCCGTGATTCCATAAATAGGAATTAAATACGTGCTCAATACCACATCTAATATAACTCCTGCAATTAAAATTATCATGGGGAGGTATGGTTTTCCCAATCCTTGAGCTATACTGGATGAAACAGTGTAAATCGTGAAGAATAACATTCCAACAGCTAATATCTGTAGAGCTGCTGCACCATTCATGAAAGCAGGATTCACGTAAAGTAATTTCATTATGGGGGTGGCAAATATAAAGGTTCCCACACACATGGGAAGCACTACCAAACTGACGTAACGATAGGACTGATTTACATAACTTTTAAGTACGTGTCGGTTTTCCAAGCCCATTGCTTCTGCTGTTGCCGGTAATACTGCAGTTGCAACTGCCATGGAAATTATGAGGGGTAAACGAGCAATAGGGGTGGCTGCACCGTAAAAACCCAGTTGTTCACTGGCCAAATACGCTCCGACAATATAGTTTCCAATGGCATCAAATAAGGCAGTCTCAGCAAGCCCGGTTACAAGAACAGGGAATGCGAAGATAATAAGAACTTTAGCTAAGGATAATTCCTGTTTTAGGGTGAATGATAATTTCACATTTTTAAGACGTTTTCCCAGCCCCCTTCGATATAAGTAGTATCCGGCTAATGCTGAGAACAGGAAACCTATGGCAGTACCTATAACCGCTCCAGCCACATAGAATCCCACCAGAATCAGGATTATGGCACTGCTGATCATGAAAAGCTGTTCAAATGCTTTGGTGATGACGATATTTCCCATCTGGAAAACACCTTGAAAAGCACCCCTGAAAACACCCACTATAACACTGAAAGGAGTAATCAAAGCCACGAGCTTCAGGGGGAGTGCAGCTTCTGGCTTATGGAAATAACCATTGGCCAATGGATCTGCCAGTAAAAATATCACTAAACTGAAGAAAAATCCAAGAATAATTACAATTTTTAGAGAGGTATGAATTACCTGTTTCACCATTTCCTCTTCGCCTTTAGCAGAATATTCGGACACATGTTTAGCAATGGCGGGTGGCATGCCCCCAGATGCTATTTGTATTAATATACTCTGCGTAGGAAGGGCTAAATTGAGTATTCCAAAACCAGCAGGCCCTAATAGATATGCAGTGGCAAAACGATAAAAATAACCCCCAACACGGAATATGAAATACCCGATCAACATGATCAGGCTTCCCCTTGCGATTTTTGAACTCATGATAATTACCAATGATGAAAATTTTCAAATATAAGTTATCTAGACTTATTTTATCTATTACCAAAGAGATTATTTTATTTATCTTAAGGATTCAATTCACTAATTCCTTATTTATAAAACTAACGTTTATTAAACCCAACCATGGAACTATGAGAACAGGAAGTAAGATCATGAGATGATTCCGAAATTCCTGCAGCAAACCCAAAAATCATCATATAAAACTTAAAATATAATTAGGATATAGAACATTTTTAGTGAATAGGTTTTTATTTAGAGAAAAATATTTTATAAATAATACAATGGACTCGAATTTTTACTGAACCTCCAATTGTTTGATATGTATAATTAGCAGTTTATGGATAGAAATAGGATTTTATAAGAGGTGTAATTATTAAAACTGTAATGGCTACTGGAACATTCGATTTGATACATCCAGGGCATGGACTTTACCTTGAAGAGGCAAAAAAACTAGGAGGAGATGGAGCTCGCCTAGTGGTGGTGGTGGCACGGGATTCAACTGTACGCTCTCGGAAAAGAGTGCCTATAGTCCCTGAAAAACAGCGCCAGGAAGTGGTTCAGATGCTGAAAATGGTTGATGAAGCAGTTTTAGGTAGTGAAACTGACATGTTAAGCACAGTTAGTAAGGTTAAACCAGATATAATTGCCATTGGCCCAGATCAAAACTTTGATCTGGAAAATTTAAGGGAAGAGCTTGAAAAAAGAGGTCTACAGGTAGAAGTGGTCAAAGTGAAAGGTTATCACATATCTACCCTGGATAGTTCCTGTAAGATAATTAAAAAGATTAAAGAGTCAGATTTTCCCCCCGGTAGTTTTAAACACTGTTAAATAATCTTTGTTAACATAATCATTTTTTTGATTTTAAATGTATTTAATATTATTAAGGATTCAACATGCCCTATATTAGGCTTAATATCCATAGCCCTGGCTAGGAATTAATAAAAAAAAGAAAAAAGAATTAAAAGGGCAACTCTGCATAGGTCCCTTTATATGTCCACGAACTTGTATCCCAATTTTTGACTACTCCTAACGAATTTCTAGAACTGGTTGCATCTGCAGTTATCCATCCACCGGCATAAACCTCAGCCCATACATGACCATACCATGTACCGCTACTAGTGAAGTAACAGTATCCATGTACGTATCTTGCAGGTAGTCCAGCTGCTCTTGAAAGAGCAACCACTAAATGTGCATGGTCACAGCAATTGGCACTCATAGATTGAAGAGTTCCAACAGCGCCTTTCTGAGTATTGTAGTAGAACGAATAGGACAGATTGTCTCTCACCCAGTTATAGATGAGAACGGCCTTTTCGTAGCTGGTAGATGCGCCAGAGGTTATACTCTGAGCTAATGCAATTATACTGGCATCGTTAGACTCACAGTTGGCAGTTGCTTGCAGGTAAATCTGCAGGCTGCTCGGTATTGTTTCCGTGCTTGTTGATGTATTACTGGAGCTTATAATTGAACTCCATGATTTCATCACTGCATAGTTAGGCAAGTAATTATTTGTGCCATAGAAGGCCGCTACCCTACTGTAGAGATAGATTAGTGATTCGAAACGAATTGTCCCTAGAGTAGTTGAACCATAATTTGGGGCCACACCATTTGAATCCATGAAGGATATTATACGGCTGGCCAAGTCTAAATACTCTGATTTAGTTAAGTTTCCACTAGTCATTGTCTCAGATGGGGTTTGGGCTACATCAGCACTTATTAGCCCTATACTTGTAGTGATTCCATCATTTAGTTGTGATACGCATGTTGTAAGTAAGTAAAGGAACTGAGCTTGATTAACATAGACCCCGGCCACATTAATCAACGTGGGTAAAGTCTTGTAAACCTCAACATATCCTTTAACCGCACCAGCAGTACTTACAATCTGGGAAATAGTGAAAGTGTCCAAATTGTCATTTATGGGTATGTTACTGCTGGACCATGCGAGTACTACAACTGATCCAGGTAATTCATCATCATTACTGTACTGATCAAGGATCCTGCTGTACATATAAATCACAGACT
>AMGN01000056.1 GCA_000309865.1 Methanobacterium sp. Maddingley MBC34
ACATAAGTTTATAGCAGTCACATAAGTTTATAGCAGTCACGTGAGTTTACGTATTCACGTGAAAACTGTTTATCACGGTATCCATCTCGTTTTTATAATCCAGAAGGGGTTTGTCAAAGACGAAGATCACAAAATATGCACTGGTGTTTTTCTGGAAGGCGATTCCTCTGGTGGTGAAAACCTTATCATTGGGTTTGTAGTTTGCTTCCAGTTCATAGGCAGTGGTGTTGTCAATGGTGAGATCACCTTCATAATAGATCATACCATTGGCTAAAATATTCGAACGCCAGCTAGCAACCCTGTATGTGAAGTTTTGAGTTAAGAGATCCTCCTTAAAGACTGAAAAGCTGTTATTCTCATCATCTGTAACTGTAACTATTAAGGAGGTTTGATTTGCAGTGTTTGTAACATTCCAACCTTCAGGATAATTAAATGAGATGTTACCATTATCAAAATGGTTTTTAAGAGTATTCATCTGGGTGGTGGTATTGTTGCTCTGGTTAGTGGTGGTTTTATTGTCACCTATTACCCACATTGCAGCGCTAGCCACCAGGATAATTAAAATAATAAGGCCTATAATGCCCACAATAGATTTTTTTCTAAGTATTTTAGGGATATTTTTTTTCAAATTATCATAATTGAAATTTTCCTCTGATTCAGTTTGTGGTAATCTGAGTCTGGTAGGACCTCCATTTCCCTGTTTACCATTACTGTTTTTTTTGGATTTAAGGGAATCAACCTTACTTGAAATGGAATTTTTTCCTTTTGTCAGTTTTAAAGAGCCAACTTTTTCTTTAATATCTGTACTGGCTTTTCCCAATTTGGATGATGAATCCTTTTTCTTGGTATTGTTTCCTGGTTTTCTTAATCGAGGAGGACCATCTTCGCTCAATTATTTCACTACCCTTTTTCCTATTCTATTCATTCATTAATCTAAAAGATAATTTAACCCAAACTATTTTAACCCTATTTATCCTGGTCAATACTGGGTTATTATTGTTACATTATTTAAATTTTGATAAATGAGTACAGGCTTCATGTTTTAAGCATATGTGTGGTATAATTCAGGGGATTGATATTAACATTATTTAATAAAAGTTTATATATTGTCACCAGAGATTCAATAATCATTAATAATAATGATAAAATTGTTGGAACCTTAGGTTGTGATTTATGTGGATTTAATGATATTGAGTATTGTTGTTTTAATATTTCTCCTGATAAATGGGTATGTGGGTTATGTTGCCTGGCGTAGAACTAAGAATGCTGATGATTATCTTGTTGCAGGGAGAGAAACACATCCCTTCATCATGGCCCTGAGTTATGGAGCCACATTCATCAGTACCGCAGCTATTGTAGGGTTTGGAGGGGTTGCTGCCAATTATGGTATGGGAATCCTGTGGCTGGTGTTTTTAAACATCATCATTGGGATATTCATTGCCTTTGTGTTCTTTGGAAAACGTACAAGGAAAATGGGTCATAATCTCGGTGCTTTAACCTTCCCCGAGTTTTTATCAAGGCGTTTTGACAGTAGATTCATCCAGTACTTTTCAGGTGCGATTATTTTTATTGGAATGCCATTATACGCCTCTGTTGTCCTTGTAGGGATGGCAAGATTTGTGGAAACAACGTTGAGTGTGGATTATAATATAGCTTTGGTTGTAATGGCAGTAATAGTGGCAGTATATGTTATTTTCGGTGGGATCAAGGGTGTGATGTACACCGATGCCCTGCAGGGCAGTATAATGTTTTTTGGAATGATATTCCTGCTCATAGCAATTTACTGGATCCTGGGAGGAGTAACAGATGCCAATCAGGCACTCACCAATCTGGTGAATGTTGTTCCACAGAAGGCAACTGCAGCTGCTACTGCAACTGGATTCACGGGCTGGACATCCATGCCTTCCCTGGGGAGTCCATTCTGGTGGACATTAGTCTCCAGTTTGATCCTGGGAGTGGGTATAGGAGTTCTATCCCAGCCCCAGTTAGTGGTGCGTTTTATGACTGTTAAATCAAATAAGGAGTTAAACCGGGGAGTTTTGATTGGGGGAGTATTCATATTTGTAATGACCTTCGGGGCCTACGTGGTAGGAGCACTCTCCAACGTCTATTTCTTCCAGACAACTGGACAGACTGCAGTTCAAGCAGCAGGAGGTAATCTGGATAAGGTTATACCCACATTCATAGCTGCGGCCATGCCTCTATGGTTTGCATATTTATTTATGATCGCGCTCCTATCTGCTGCCATGTCCACCCTTTCTGCTCAGTTCCATGTTCAGGGAACTGCCCTGGGAAGGGACATATATGAGACTTTGGTAAGTAAAACTGGAGGATCATCAGTAAGAATGGCCAGGATTGGGATAGTAATTGCAGTTATCATTGCAGTAATTCTTGGATTCATATTACCTGCCAGTATAGTAGCCCTGGGAACTGCCCTGTGGTTTGGTATCACTGCTGCAGCATTCCTGGCAATATACGTGGCAGCACTGTACTGGAGGCGAGCCACCAAAGAAGGTGCAATCGCAGGATTAGTTTGTGGTGCTGTAACCAGCTTGATATGGTTGTTATTCGGTTTTAAAAAAACAGCAGAACCCTTAGGAATTTCCAACGCTTTAATGGGACAGTCGACTATTATTACCTCTGTACCCTGGCCAACTGTAGATCCCATGATTGTGGCCCTGCCAGTGGCAATTATAGTTACTATTGTGGTTAGTTTACTTACCAAACCCCCTGAAAAGGAGTTCCTGGATAAGTGTTTTGAGGGAGTGGACCAGTCCAGGGGAAAATAACCCATGGATTTAACACCAAATCCTTTTTGAATTAGTTACTGTTTGAAATGATTAAGGCCTAAACTGGAGTATAATTGATTTCAATGAAACTTGGAAATTATCAGTATAAAAAAACCAGTCAACTTAGTTGGGTGGAAGTGTTCCAAAATCCGTGTCATATCAGTTTTCAGACTTTCCAGACAGGTTCAGTGGTCATCAATCTGAAGGGTACTTTAAATCCAGATCACCCCCGTGCTAGGGATATTGAAGATCAGGAACTGGAGGTTCCCATACTGGCACAGTGGGTACACCACCAGGAAAAGGGTGACTTTTTACTGGATGTAGGACTGGATTCATCCTACTTTAAAGACCCTTGCGGAGGATTAGAAGGAACTTCTGTTGATGAATACCAGCAGGAAGAAAATCAGAATATTGCTTACCATCTTGAAAAAAGAGATATTAGCCTTAAAATGGTATTTCTAAGCCATTTACATTCTGACCACGCAGCTGGGGTGAGAGAACTGCCTCAAAATATTCCATATATAACTGGTAAGGGTGAGTATAAAGAGTACCATCCAGAAGTCCATGGTGATTTTTTAGAAGGTTTGGAAGAGTTATTTGAAATTGATTATTCCAAGGCACAGAATATGCCATTTTTAGGGCCTAGTGTGGATCTCTTGGGTGATGGATCTCTATGGGCAATCCATACTCCTGGACACACCCCTGGACACAGTTCTTTCCTTGTAAATGGGATGGATGGTCCGATTTTCATGGTAATGGATGCTGCATTTATTCGTGAGAACCTCAAACTTGGTGTGGCCCCCAGTGACTACACTTGGAATACAGGGGTGGCTCAGGAAACCCTTGAGAAGATTTTAACGTTTTTAAGATTGTATCCTCAGGTTACGGTGGGCGCTGGTCACGAGGTCTTAAAATAGTTTTAAAACTGGTTAAGAAGTCTTTTTAATATTTTTATAAATTTTTAGAAATACAACTGTTATATCTGATTGAGTTTGAAGAATATCATAAAAGTATGCTAAAATGATAAGAAGGTTTTAAAGTGGGATGTAGTGGTGCTTTAGGTGAGGAAAATAAAACCTCTATGAATGTTATATAGCGAAAAACCAAAATACAACTTAGAGGTTGGGCTGTTATGAATTCACAAGAAATTAAAATTATCGCAGGAAAACTTGGAGCAGATCTCTGTGGAATTACCCACGTAGATAGGTTTAAAAACGCACCACCTGGTTTTAATCCCACAGATATATATTCTAAGTGTAAATCAGTTATAGTTTTTGCAAAACGATTCCCTTCTGGATCTTTATCTGCCGAAAACTCCATTCCGTATACCCTTGTTCGTGATGTAATTATTCAGGAAGTTGATAGATTATGCATTGAATTTTTCCAGATTTTAGAAGATTTAGGAATCGAAGCCGTACCCATACCATCCAGTGATCCTTCAGAATACTGGGAAGCTGAAAATCAGTATGCTAGAGGTATCTTATCATTAAGACATGCAGGTTATTTAGCAGGATTGGGTCTTCTGGGAAAAAACACCCTTTTAATAAATGAAAAATATGGTAATATGATTCAGATGGGTGCAGTTTTAGTTGATATAGAGCTTGAAAGCGATCCTATAGCAGATTATAAAGTTTGCTCAGAAGGATGTAGATTGTGCTTAGATTCATGCCCTCAACAAGCATTAAACGGTGAAACTGTTAATCAAAAACTGTGCAGACCTCTATCAAACTTCATAACAGAGAGAGGATTTAATATAGTGAAATGTCACGTATGTAGGACTGTATGTCCCCATGTTTTGGGTAATTCTAAAAAATGATCTATTCTAGAATGCGTTATGCGGACACCTTTGTTCGCAGTGTAGGGTGGGCCTGGGTCATGAGTTTTAAATTGTTTGAAACTTTAGTTGCCTATATTGTCTAAATAGTTCTCCATTCAGTTTCATTTTCATCTTAAATAAGCAATCCCGATCTTTTTTTGGAATTTATTTTTGAATTAGTTAGGTTTATATATAACGTGGCACGATATAACGTAGTGTGGTATAACACTACCTGATATATAAAATGCGGGAATTGATATGGATACTAAAAAAATAGAAAAAAAATATTTACCATTGACGGAAGCGGCTTATTATGTTTTAATTTCTCTAAACAAGCCAAGACATGGCTATGGTATCATGCAACATGTAAATGAGATCACCAATGGTCGTATTAAGATAGGGGCAGGGACCATGTATGGAAATCTATCCCGGATGGAAAAGGAAGGGTTAATAAATTCAGTTGCAGAAGAGGAACGTAAAAAAATCTATGAAATCAGTAAAAAAGGTAAAATTATACTAGAATTAGAGCTTGCACGCCTAGAAGAACTTCTTACTCATGGTAAAAATGAAATGGGGAATTTAAAATGAAAGAAGTTAAAACTGTATGGCGAATGTGGGGTGGATGGGAAATAGAAAAAATAGAAAATTGGATGGAAGAAATGGAAAAAAATGGGTGGTCACTTTTTAAATTCGATTTTACTATGATGAGGTTTCAATTTAAAAAAGATGAAAGCAGAAAAACGAGGTACTGTTTTGATTATCAGAGTAATGTGGGTGAAGATTATTTCGAAATTTTCAAGGAAGATAATTGGGAATTAGTGGATGAAACAATCAGCCCATGGTATGTATGGCGTAAATCCTACGAAGATAAGAAACCCTGTATTTACACCGATACAAGATCGTTAATTGAAAGAAACAATCGACAAATCAGAAATATTGGTTTTGGGGCGATTATTAGCTTAATTTTACTGTCTTCTGTGTTAATAACCGGTTTTGATAACACAAAACTAATTTCGGCAATTTTAATAGTTCTCATTGTCTTTTTTGGATATTTAATAGCTCAACTTTATCAATATAATAAAAAACTCAAAAATAATGCAATTAAATGTTAAATCACGTGATTAATGGAAAAGTATCGGTTAAAAAGGTAATTATGGTGATAATAATGAATTCAAACAAAATGAGGGCAGTAGTATACACAAAATACGGATCACCTGATGTTCTTGATTTAAAAAATGTTCAAAAACCTACTCCTAAAGACAACGAAGTTCTGATAAGGGTACATGCCACTAGTGTAACTGCAGCTGACTGCCTGATGCGAAGGGGTGATACATTTATTAGCAGAGTATTTTTAGGATTCATAAAACCCAGAAGAAGAATTCTAGGAACTGAAATTGCAGGTGAAATTGAAAAAACCGGTAAAGAAGTTAACCGATTTAAAGAGGGTGACCAGATTTATGGATTTACGGGTTTTGGGCTTGGTGCTTATGCTGAGTATAATTGTATGCCTGAAAATGGATCTCTTGTACTAAAACCGACCAATATGGATTACAATGAAGCAGTAGCCGTAGTTGATGGAGCATCCACTGCATTGTTTTTCCTTAAGGATAAAGCGAATATTCAAAACGGACAAAAAGTTCTCATAATTGGTGCTTCTGGAAGTATAGGTACTTTTGCTATTCAAATTGCCAAATATTTTGGGGCTGAAGTCACTGGGGTATGCAGTACTGTAAATCTAGATTTGGTTAAATCTTTAGGGGCTGATAAAGTTATTGACTACCGTAAAGATGATTTTACAAAAAATGATGAAAAATATGATATAATTTTGGACACTGCTGGAAAAAGTTCCTTTTCACAAAGTAAACCATGCCTTAATAAAAAGGGTAAATATCTTTTAACTAATGGAGGATTGTTGGATCGTTTCCTGATGTTGTGGACTGGAATATCTGGTGGGAAAAAACTGATTACAGGAATGTCAATTGAAAAAACAGAATCTTTAATTTTCATTAAAAAACTAATTGAAGAGGAAAGGATTAAATTAGTCACAGATAAGGTCTATAAATTGGAAAATATTGCCAAAGCGCACGATTATGTTGAAAAAGGTCACAAAAGGGGTAATGTCATTATAACTATATGAATAATCCATTCGTTCTACCTTTTTAGTAGATATTTAAAATTCCCTACTCTTAATAGAAATGGTTAAAAAGGTGAAAAATGGATTCATACAGAATGCAAGGAATAATTGTGGAGTATTATTCATAGTTGCCACATTTGCATCAATATTTGGTTTCAGTTTCTATAGGTTTTGCCAGGGGATAATTTGAATTAAATGTTTACTGGCATTTTACATTCTTAACTTGTTTTCTTTTTCTATTCTAGAATGCGTTATGTTGACACCTTTGACTGCAGTGTAGGGTGGACTCTGGTCATAAATTTTATTTATAAATTATCTATTTCATCGGATTGTACACTATATAAGATAAATTCGTTGATATGAGCAAAAGATAAAAAAAATCTATTTTTTAAGTGTATTGGTTAGAAGTTATTTTGGTTTTTTTACAGCATCTCTTTCTGCTGATGCTTGTTCTAGACCCTGTTTCCAAGCTATCAATCCCTCAAATACTTCTTCAATATCAACCTCTTTTCCATCAATAGTGGGGTTTTTGTATTCTATGGCACCCTCTCTTGAAAAATCATCTTCTGATATTAAAATTCCGAAGTCCCGTTCTATCTCGGGTTCAATAACATCATCTAATGGGTTGTCAAGCCTTTCCTTAACATCAATTCTTAAACCTTCCAAAATATCTTCTGTTTCTGTGGGTAATTGGGTGAATCCTATAACGATTATTTCCCGTTCATCAAAAGCATTTATCAAGCTATACATCTTATTTTTTGTACCAAATCCAACAGTGTGAAACCAAGCTTTGCGGAAATCCTCGTATGTTTTCCCCTCTTTTAAACGCCTTTTTACAATTGCCACGCTCATCATACTATCACCCTAATATTTATTTAAATGAAATCGGTAAAATAATTTTGTAATAGTCTTAATAGTTTCAATTCTAATTCCAAGTGACTTATGTGGGCACCTTTGTTCGCAGCGTAGTATGTGTGCGGGTCATGAGGATTTTAAAATCTCTTTCAGGAATAGTATTAATTTTTGAGGGTCATGGTTTTTTATTCATCCAACATTTGTACCAAAATCGTTTATTTTCTATATATGTCCCTGAAATATTTTTTATAAAAGGTATTATAAAAACTATAGATATAATCTAATATTGGAACTATCTAAGGGGGTATTATGTATGGAAACATATGTTCTTGTTCATGGGGGTAACATGTCAACAAAGACCTGGAATAAACTATCTGGACAAAAAATTTCCACAGAAGACGGCCATATGGGTGCCAGGTACTGGGACGGCACAGTTAATGCACTTGAGGCAGCAGGACACCGTGTTTTTGCACCGACACTTACTGATGAATTCACAAGCAACCTGACTGATCATATCCACCAGATTTGCGCACTGATTGTTGAAAACAACTTGCAGGATATCATTCTTGTGGGGCATAGCTACGGTGGATTTGTCATCACGGGTGTTGCAGACCAGATGCCTGAGAGAATTCGTTTCTTAGTCTACCTTGACTCTGCATTACCCGATCCTGGACAATCTCTAATTGATATTTTGCAAATGGCATATCCTCCCGAGGAAGATGCTCCAGAATTGCCTGATATGAATCCACCTTACGTGGAAAAAATACAGTACGATCCAAAGAGGATCCAGGGGCTTAAAAAAATCTATATCCTCTGCACAAAGAGCGAATTTAATGATATTTCTCATTTTGCCAAAGAAAAAATAGATGCTGCAAAAGGAGGATGGACCTACTTCGAGTTACCCTCTTCACATGTACCCATGGCTGACCTTCCAGACGATTTTTACAAGCTACTGTTAAACATCCCTGAATTGTAACCCGCCAAAAGATAAGTTTAGGTGAGAGTGTTGGGTTTTTTTGATCAAAGTCTCTATTTGCAAGTTGGAATGATTTAACCACCATTTAATCATTTTCAGGATTTTAATATCATCGACACTGGGGAGTGTTTCGCTTTCACGCACAATGATGCCGTTTTTTATAATTGTTCCTTCAAAAATTGTTATTCCTAACATTTCAATAATTCAGTACCTGATATTTCGTTAAATTTGAGTTCTACTTCTTTTTTATCACTCATTCCATCAGTGACTTTAATTTTCATTTTAAGGCCTCAAATAATTTATTTACATTTTTTTAATCCCATATTCTGTTATTTAAAAAAAATATGGGTTATTTATAACCCTGCTCGTTCAACAATCACATCTGCAACATCTTTCGATGATTCGAATGGGAAATCATCTGCAGTTAATACCTGCCCTGCATCTCCTGCTTTCAGTTCAACATCTCCAGACTTGCAAGTGGTTTCTGCCCCATCTGGAAATGCTGATAGCAGTGTTTCCGGTGTTGCTATTGGGAAATCGGCTCCTGCCAGTGTTCCCACAATCTGTGCATGTATTTCTTCTTTAACTCCCATTTTTATCATCTCCATGTTTTAACTAATCACAACTATAACTATCGTTAAATAGAAATATATACTAAACCGTCATTAAACTATACTAAGTGCACTTTTATACACAAATATAACCTTAGGGGTCATAAAGAAACCTTTATTATTTGCTATCATCAAATATAAAAACATGGAAAATGTGAATAAAATGAGTAATTCGGAAATATACGATACTCCTGCTAAATTAGAGGCAATACACCGTGATATCAAACGGTTAATGGAACGATCCAATCAGGAATACTTAAATTTAATGATGGCGAATTTAAGGAAGGATTTTATCGATTCATTGACTGCTTATATTGATGGTGATATTGAAAAAGGTCTTGAAAAGGGGATGGTTGATCCGTGTTCCATGAGAGACACCTGTAAATCAATATTCACGGATTTTTTAGAGGATAATTCAAAAAACATACGTCAGGGAAATATTTCCAATGAGGTTATTACTGGAAAAAGGGATGAACTAAGTAAAATACGAAAAAAGGCATCCTTTGATGATTGTGATATCTGTTTTAAGGAAGTTAACTCTCTTTTTGAAAAACAGTTAAACCTCATAGGTTCTTTACAGATATACAATTCTAATAATGAAATAAAAACAGAAATATCTGCTATTAAGGAGGAAGAAGTTGTTAAAAGTGTACTCGAGCCTTTATCCAATAAAATGAGACTGCAGATACTAAAATCTATGGCCTCCGAAACCCATAGCTTTTCAGCACTTTCTGAATTAACAGGACTTCGCGGAGGTAACTTACTGTTCCACATCCAGAAGCTCCTGGAAAGTGACCTTATCATCCAGCGACATGAAAGAGGAGATTACATGATCACTAAAAAAGGGTTTAATCTAATTTTTCTGCTGGCTGATTTTCAACGGTGTCTGGAAGATTGATCCTAGAATATATTGATAATAACCGGATCAGTTAATCAAAGCTTAGTTTTTTTCGATAAAGAGTTTAGGGCAATAATTAAGATGATTGTATTTAAAGTGATTATTTGTATTGTTCTTCAAATGTTATTCTAAATTCTGTTCCATTATTTTTATTCAATTCAATTTTACCATCAAGTTGACTGGTTAAATTATTCACTAACTGTAAACCAAGAGTAGATGTGTTTCGAAAGTCCAGATCCTCAGGGAATCCCACGCCAGTATCACCAACTATAAGAACAAATGTTTCATCCTCCTTGTGGAAGTCTATAAGGATTTCCCCTTCCTTACCCTCTATGAATCCATGTTTCATGGAATTGGTCAGGAGTTCATTGACAATTAGGCCCAGGGGGACGGTTGTATTGATATCTACCATTAAATTTTCCAAATTCATAATAAGCCTAACCTTACCTGGATCCGTTACGTAGGTATGGAAAAGGTCATTAGCCAGGGTTCGAATATAATCACCGAAATCAATCCTTTTTAAATCGGTAGATCGGTATAGTCGTTCATGAATGAGTGCCATGGATCGGGCACGGTTTTGACTTTCCTTGAAAATATCCAGGGCTTCTTTATCTTTGATATATTGGGACTGGAGGTTTAATAAGCTGGAAATAACCATTAGATTATTCTTAACCCTATGATGAATTTCTTTAAGAAGCATTTCTTTCTCTTCAAGAGATTCTTTTAACTTTTCTTCTGCAATTTTTTGCTCCGTAATATCTTGCACAGCCCCATAAACACGTGCATTTTGGCTCTCAGTTGCAGGTATAACTCTGTTATGAATTGCAACATAACGTATCTCACCATCCCTGCGAATAATCCTGCTTTCAAAATCCTTGCCAAAGGTAGGTTCACCAATAGCAAGGGATTTTTTCATTTCCGCTGCGATAAATTGAGCGTCTTCAGGATGTGTATATTTTTTTATATAATGTTCTATTGACATGTGATAACCGCCTTCAATCTCTGCGGTTGTGCCCAGCATGGAATAAAATTTGTCATTAAATATGAACATCTCTTTATAGGGATCGAGTTCCCAGTTGGCCAAATGCGCTAAATCCATAGCATTAGATAGGCGGATTCGACTTAATTCAAGTGCCTCTTCGGCCTTTTTACGCTCAGTTATATCACGAGAAATTGCAAGACAAACTTCACGTCCTTTATAGTTAATAAGATGATTGTTAACTTCTACAGGGATTCTTCTTCCTTCCTTGGTTATGTGCACTATTTCGAAGGTGTTATGGTTTTTTTCACGGAGAACAGCCGCATTTCCTGGCATTTCATCTAATTTTTCTGGAGCCACTATATCCGGAGGGCTCATATTCAACAGTTCATCTCTGGTGTAACCTAGTCTTTCACTAGCCACTTCATTGACTTCTAAGAATCTTCCAGGCATACCATCATCGTTCATCATGTTTAAAGAGATCATATCATTAGCATTGTGGAATATTTTCCTAAATTTCTCTTCACTTTCTCTAAGAATTTCTTCAACTTTTTGTCGTTCTGTCAAATCACGAATAATGGATGTGAAATATATGTTTTTTCCTGATTTCCAGACTGAAAGTGACATTTCACAGGGAAATTCAGTACCATCCTTTTTTAGCCCGACAGCCATGGAAGTTTTCCCTGTTCTATGCAGTTGGCCTGATTTAAATGATTTCATTCCATTTATATGTCCCTTTTTATGGCCTTGTGGAATGAGGGTAGAAACTGGTTTGCCTGATAATTCCGGTGCGGTATAACCGAAAAGTTCCAGCAAGCTGTGATTGAAAAAGGCGATGATTCCATTAGAATCCACAGTAATAATGGCATCTGTTGCAGATTCAGCAACCGCACGGAATTTTTCTTCACTTTGCCTGAGTTTTTCATTGGATCTTTCTCGTTCCGTTATATCGATACAGAACACAGTAAGGCCTATTATATCCTTACCCGATTGTATGGGGTTATATATATTCTCCCAATACCTTCGACTGAGGGCTTCCTCCCCATAATCTTCAAGTTCTATGAAATTTTCACCGGATAATGCCTGATCAAAATTAATTTTGGCCTTTTCTCTATCCTCTGGATAAGAAATATAATCTAGCATGCTTTTCCCAATCTCAATGTCCACACCCCAAATATTTTTCATAGTTTGACTGTGGGCCTGGTTAAAAAAGATGTATTGATAGTTACGGTCCAGTGAAAAGGCAATTATATTTTCCGGACCTTCAAAAATTGAATTGAAAGTAGCATAGGCACGTTTTAATTCTTCTTCTGTTCTTTTGCGGGCAGTGATATCCTCAACCATTTCAATGGCTGCAACAACATTACCTGCATCATCTTTAATGGGTGAAGAAACTATTCGAAAGTTGATTATTTCATCGCCTATAGGGGTATCTGTTATAGATTCATGAACTTCTCCATCTTCTAAAGTTTTATATGTGGGACAGTAGGTGCAGATATTTTCCCGGGGAGGATCATTGAATGCCTTATAGCAAATAGGCTTTTTTGAAACATCTATATTGGGGAACCATTCTTTCATCTGGTTGTTTAAATCCCAAATTTCCATATTTGGACTTATGAAAGCTACTCCAACGCCAATACTATCAAAAAGAGCTCTATATTGTTCTTTGGATGATATTAGATCATTTTCAATCTTTTTCCGCTCAGTAATGTCACGAACGTAACTTAAAACAAGTGGTTTGTTCTCATATTCAATAATCCTGGAATGTATTTCCACAGGCATCTGGGAACCATCTTTGCAGAAATGAGCTGTCTCAAAAATAGATTCTTCTTTTTCCATTAAATCTTCAATTCTTGGTTCTATCAACTTTTCATATTGGGGAACATCCAGATCATGAAGATTCATCCCCATTAACTCTTCTTTAGTGTAACCACGTGCTTTATAAGCAGCTTCATTTACATAAACAAAATTTCCATCAAAGTCATGTAAAAAAACAGAATCCGTGGCGGAATCAAGAAGTTGTATCATGAGCTGTGACTTATCTAATTGAAGCTCCTGATCAGCGAGTAGTTTCTCTGAGTCAATTATTCTTTGCTGCAGTGACTTTAATTCATTTGAAAGATTTTTCCCATCATGTGGATCTTTCAATTTCAAACCCCCAATTTACAAGGCATAAATGGTAAATATCTATTTTATATTATTGTTTCCAATGAATAAAACAATTTGTATATTAATAAAAAATATTGATTATTACAAATGATATTTTAATCATATGGGCCTTTTTAAATTTACTTGAGAACTAATTTTCATTATGCAAGTAGTTGGTGTTGCTTAAGAATGTAGGATCTTTTTTCTGCTATTTTTAAGGGGTTCATACTATTTTTATAAAATCTAATTACGAGTTTCCAACTCCCAAATCTCAATACAATCTTCTATGGTCAAAGAAACAGTGCTCTCAACAAGTTCATCTTCTAATTTCGTTTTTTGAAGAGAATCTCTCAGGGGACCGTACATATTAGCTGCTTTAAGTTTAATCCCCCTTTGTTTTAGTTCATCGTAGAGGTCCTCCAACATCTCAGTTCCAGAATGATCAATGAAAGATGTGGCCTCAAAATCTAGAATAAATAGTTTAGTATCTTTATATTCATGATCTATTAGATTAACAATGTTATTTTTAATGTCTTCAGTGTTCAGAAATATTTGAGACCCATCCACCCGCACTATAAGTACTTCGGGAATTATTTCTGCTTCTGGGCGTCTTTTTATATCCAAAAACTGGTCTTTGCCAGGCATTTTCCCCAGAACTGCAATGTGGGGGTTGTACATTTTCTTGATCAACCCCACCACCGAGAGTATCACTCCAATTACAATACCTTCCAATGCACCAAAGAATAATACGGAAAGTAAGGTTATGATGGCAATAGTGAATTCTATCTTGCTAAAGTTATATATATTGCGCAAATGAGGTATGTCCACCAATCCTTTTATGATGAATATTACAATGGCTGCCAGTATGGTTTCGGGTAAGTTGGTGAAGATTCCGGTCAGAAATACTAAAATCAGGAGAATAACTAATCCTGACACACCTCCTGCGAGTTGGGTTTTAGCCCCACTATCATTATTTATTGCAGTTCGAGATAGGGCCCCAGCTACAGGTAATCCCTGGAACAAGCCCACAGCAATATTTGATGCACCTAAAGCTAATAATTCCTGATTTTTATCTATTTTATACCTGTTTTTTGCCGCATATTCTGCGGCAAATAAATATCCTTCCATGTAACTTATGAGAAAGACAGTGGCGGCCAGTGTAATCAAAATATTCACATCTAATAAAGAAGGATCGGGAATTACAAGGGAGGGTAATCCCTGAGGGATGTGACCCACCACATCCACTCCCAAAGAGGTTAAATTAGTAACAGTAATGAGCACGGTTGATCCTAAAACCAGGAAGAGGGTGTTTGGTAGTTTTGGGAATTTTTTAGTGGCCAAGTACAAAAACAGGATTCCAGCTACACCCACAGCAAGGGTGGGTAAGTTAGTTTGATCTATATGTGTTAAAAAGTAATATATGCGTTGGAAAAAAGTCCCTGATCCGCCGGATATTCCAAATAATTTGGCGATCTGGCCGGAGGCAATGAACAATGCTATGCCTGCCAGGAAACCAGTTAAAACTGGTTTGGATATGAATTTAACAATAAATCCTAATCTTAAAACCCAGGAAAGTATGGCCAGAAGACCAGCAATAACTGCCACCAGAGATGCAATCATGGCATACTGGGTAGCATTGGGGATCATTAAAGAACCCAGTGTAGAACCAACTAATATGGAAAGGGTGGAAAGGGGGCCCACTGATAGCTGGCGGGATGTTCCAAAGATCACATAGACGAAAACTGCAACCATTGCCGAATATAATCCAATTTCTGGTGGTAAATTAGCTAAAGAAACATATGCAATTGATTCTGGAATTAAAAAAGCACCTACTGTAATTCCAGCTATAATATCTGGCCGCAACCACTCTTTATTGTAGTTCCTGGCCCAGTTAGTAATTGGAAAATATGATGAGAGGGATTTCATAATGGATCCTGTAAATTCTTAAAAATTGTTTTAATAGATATTTGTTGATCTTTTTAATTAAAATTAATTAATTTTTAGCTTTATCAGGATTAAAGGAATTATTTTCACCATTTTTTTTACAATTCATTTTTTATTAAAGAATCAAATGATAAAATTGATTATTGTTCACAAATATAATTTTATATATTCTAGATTGGGGGTAGATTCTATGGATAAAAAGAACAGGGAAAAGATTCCTGATGAGGCCGAAGAAGAAAAGTTATCGGCTGAGATGGAGAAACAGTTATCTCCCCGCAGATCCTTATTTAGGATCTTAACCGCTATTTTAGCATTTATCTGGTTCCTGGCAGGGGGTTCAGCTCAGACAGTTTTATCCCTATCGGGGGGAGCAATGGGCCTCTCTGGTGTGGTCACATTCCTCATTAAAAACCCAATTTCATTTTTAATAATAGGGTTTATAAACGTTGTTTTAGGATTAATCCTTTATATTTTTGCTATTTCTTTTATTTTAGTATCGATTTTCCATTTTTTATGGTCAATCCGATGGTTTTATGGTTATGGGAAGTACAGGCATTTAAAAGCACATTAAAAATATAGATTCAGGGGGAAATTATCAGCATCACCTTAAAAAAGGTGTTCGTCATATTAATCTGAAAATGTATATTTTATTTTTCGTTCTCATCTATAATCTTCTGCACCAGGGCAGAGTCAACATAGGCCCGGACTTCAACAATAACCTCATCTTGAAAGTATACCACCCAGCAATAAGTGTTGTTAAATGGTTTTCCATTTAGGGCTGTGGAAATGGATTCCATTTCTACCACTGCAGTTTCATCCTGGAGGAGAATATTTTTGACCTTTAAAATCACTCCCTCTTTGAGTATCCGATTCAAACGCTGGAATGTATGGGAAACAAATTCTTCTTTACTGTGGTAATTTCCAGCAAGGGGATGTGTACCCATAACAGTCCAGGAAACATCATCAGAAACATGTTTAAAAAAATCATCATTATTTCCAGTTTCAAGATTTTTAAATAGATTTTCCACCTTTGCAGTGTTTATCATTTTTTTTCACTCCTGTATATTGGGTTTTCAAGTGTTATACTAACTGTGGGAACTACCCCTAAAAATTGGGGGATTTATTGGCTCCAGTTTTTATCAGGATCAAATTCTTTCTTTGTAGATTAATTCAGAAAAAGTAATTTTGAACATGGTGCCCTTACTTCTTTCCAGCTTTATTTCACCATCTATTTGACCAACTAAACTATTCACGAGTTGCAGGCCCAGTGATTCTGTGTTTTTAAAATCAATATCCTCTGGGAAACCTATGCCATTATCACTGATGATCAGTTCATAACGCTTTCCATGAGATTTAAGCGATAAACTAATTTCTCCTTCTCTTCCAGAGGGAAACGCGTATTTCAGGCTGTTGGAGACCAGTTCGCTTATTATAAGTCCACAGGGCACAGATGTTTCTATATTTAATTTCACATCATCAATTTCAATCAGGGCTTTGATCTGACTTGCAGGGGTTGAATATGATGAGAATAAATCTTTAACCAGGCTTTTAACATAATCAGAGATGTTTATACTGGTTAAATTATGGGATTGGTATAATTTTTCATGAATCATGGCCATGGACTTAACCCTGTTTTGGCTCTCCATAAGGACGTTAACCGCCTCTTCTTCATCCACATACTGTTTTTGAAGATTCAAAAGACTGGAAATAATCTGCATATTGTTCTTAACCCTGTGATGGATCTCCTGCAGTAAAACTTCTTTCTCTTTCAGGGAATCTCTAATTTCATTTTCTGCTTTTTTCCGTTGGGTTATATCGCTACAGATCAACAAAATATAGGAAATTTCACCATCCTTTTTTATAGAAGTCTGTTTAATTTCAATCCAGCGAATTTTACCCTCATAATCATATATTCTGGATTCATAAGGGGCAATGGTCTTGTCATTAATAAAATGCGAAAACATTTCCTTGTGAGATGAAAGTTCTTCTTCAGGGAAGATGGTTAAATCCATAAAATGATTTCCCACTAACTCCTCTTTAGACAGGCCTGTGATCTGGGTGGCTGCGGGATTAACATCCAACAGATAACCATCCCATCCCAGGAGTATGGTATAATCAGGATCAGATTCAAAAAGGGCCCTGTATTTTTCTTCACTCTCTTTTAATGCTTCTTCTGCCTTTTGTCGCTCTGTAACATCTCGAGTGATGCCTGAAATTCCAATGATGTTGCCATTGCGGTCGTGAAGTGGATTTAAAACCACTTCATAATCACGAATTTGATCGCCGGGCATGGTTGTTGAGGTAAAAACAGTTACGGTTGAGTTGTTCTCATGCACCCTGCCATGAAGATCATCCCATTCCTTACATATTTTTTCCGGAAAGCCCAATTCTCTGTGGGTTTTACCAATAATTTCATCTTGATTGATTTTCATTTCCTCAGAAATACTTTTATTGGCACTGGTAAATCTACCCTGCATATCATAACTGTAGATGAAGTCCTGGCTTGAATCAATTATCAGGCGAAGCTTTTCTTCTTTACGTCTTAAAATTTCCTCGACATGTTTGCGCTGGCTGATATCGATGATACTACCCTGTAGATATTTCAATTTCCCATTTTTATCCCGAACTGCCATCACATTCGTGGTAATCCAGATTAATGAACCATCTTTGCGTTTGATTTCAGTTTCAAAATTATTCACCCCTTCCTGATTTTGAAGTTGTTCAATCAACTGGTCACGATCTTCGGGATGAACATACAGATCTTTTATATTGGGCACGGAATCTATCATATCCTCAGGAGAATCAAATCCACCTATACGTGCAAAAGCAGGGTTTACACTGATATATTTACCTTCAGGGGTGCTTTGGAAGATTCCTTCCATGGCATTTTCAAAAATATGGCGGTATTTCCCTTCTGAAATCCGCAACAGTTTTTCTGCCATTTTGCTATCATTAATGTCTTCAATGAAACCTTCCAGAAATAATTCTCCCTTTTCATCTTCAACACCTACTCCTCGCTCCCAAACCCATCTAACCTCATTTTGACGAGTTATTATTCGATAGTTGGTTTCGTAAGGTTCATTTTTTTTAAGAGCATTTTGGACGGTGTTCCAAACAGTTTCACGGTCTTCCTCGAAAATCAAATCCTTATAAGCCTTTTTGGCGTTATTGATAAGGTCAGAAGGAGCATAACCTATTATTTCGTTACACTGGTGACTTATAAAAGTCATTGTCCAGTTATTATCATTTTTACAACGATACACTATGCCGGGTAAGTTTGAAATAAGGTTAGACCACTGGAGCTCGCGTTCGTGAGAATCTGGAATATTTTCCAGCATTGATTTGTACTTTTCTTCACTCTTGATTAACTTCAATTCTGCGGTCTTTCTTGAAGTTATATTCTGAAAAAATATGTTAAATCCTTTTTTATAGGGAAAAACACGAACATTGTACCATTTTTTTAAGGGGGGTTCATCAAAAAGAGTTTCAAATTCAAATTTTTCTCTTTTTGCAAAGTCTTTTTCATTAGCCATTTGGAGAAATATATCACTAAAAACAGTATTTTTGGTTTGTGGAAAAGCTTCTAGAATATTTTTACCAGTAACATCATTTCTTTTTTTCCCTAAAAACTCTTCTGCGGGTTTATTAATGTATGTGACTATAAAATTAGGGTCTACAGAAACAAAAGCATCACTTATATTATCCAATACTTCTTCAGGTACATTGTTTTTCTTTTTAGGAGACAAGGTAAACCCTCATTTAGTTATATTTTATATTGGATTATATTTATTTTTTACCATAATCTGTGAAATCCCTAATTTTCATACTTTTCTCCTGGTTTTTAAAGGAGTAAACTTAATTAAGTATATAATCCTTTGATTATAAAATCTGATATGTAATCATGGATTTATTTTTCTATGAAATAATAATTATATTAAGGAGACTATGCATTTAGGAGATATGAATGATCAAATACAATTTTTAGGTCATGCATTCGGATGATTCAGTTAGCATAGGGTTAGGATAATCTAGTGATATCATGGAAGGTTTACTTTGGTGGCTGATAGCTGGAACGCGAGGGGGGATAAATCGCGCCAGGATAATAAATGAACTCAATTCAAGACCATATAATGCCAATCAGCTTGCTAAGTGTCTTAAATTAGATTATAAAACTGTTAAACATCATCTGAATGTTTTGGTCAAAAATAATATTGTGATGACTTGTGGGGAGGGGCAGTACGGGACTGTCTATATGCTTTCTAATATAATGGAGGAAAACTTCGATTCATTCAAACAGATTTGGAAGGAATCTGGAAAAAAATAGAATATAAATAAAGGAGAGGATTGGAATGGTTTTAAGATATATAGGTATGGTAGTAGCATTGGCCAACATATCGATTATAGTAATTTTACTTTCCATCTACTGGAAGAATTACAGGAAGTGGAAATCAGAATATACACTGGGGCTTTTGATATTTGGAACTTTCTTACTAATCCAAAATCTACTTTCCATGGGATTCTTGGCTCCCCCTCCCCCTCCAATGCCCTCAGGAGTAGAACAGGGGACTGATTATTCCCTATTACTTATCAATATAAGTCAGTTAATAGCCTTAAGTGCTCTGTTGAAGATAAGCTGGAAATAATCTAACCCCGATCCAATCCTCCTTTCCTTTTTTTTAGATTTAGATTTTTGATTCTAATTTATTTCGTATAAACACCGTTTTTTTTGTTTGATTTCAGGTCTTCTTCTTGATATGTCTCATTATAACCTTGCCAGTGTTTGTAAATAATTATTCAATATTTTTTTAGAGATTAGTCTCCCTCAGACTTAATTCATGCCATTGGGCCTCTTTTTTAATCATTTTTCCTGGTTTTTTCTAAATCATTACTCAAGCTCTAATCATTACTCCAGCATTACCCCACCGCACTGTGAGATTTGGGAAAGAATTGGGTGAAGACTGTATGGAACCGGTAAAACTTCGGTTAAATATGGGAAAAATTACTTTTATGTATTAAATTTAGAAAATAGACATCAAATGGCATAAATAATGCCGGAGGGTTTATAATTAAAGGAATTATCATAAAAGGGATTTGTATAAGTAAAAATAAAATATTCATTTCCGTACTCATCATCGTTCTTCTACTATCTGCCATGACTTTTGTGGTGGGACTTCCTGATGATTCGGATGAAATAAGTCTTAATAATGCAGATAATCGGGTTTCAACGGTTAAAGTTCTAATATTTGATGGTGATGGTTCAATGGAAGAGAGTGTCGCTGGTTTAAAGGCCTGTATGGATGAAAGTAACAGTATGAATCTTTCAGGTGGCATATATTTTGACTATGACACCAGTAGTGAAATTAACTCCAATACATTATCTGGCTATGATATTTTGATAATGCCTGGAGGAAATTCTGCAACTTATATTGCCAGTAGCAATATTGATGATGATGCCATTAAACAGTTCTTAAACCAGGGTAATGGATATCTTGGGATATGTGCAGGGGCTTATGCTGCATCCAATAGTGTTGAAGGGGCTTATTCTGGATGGGGGCTTGCTTCATGTGTAAACACTATTGACGTAAGTTACGAGGGATTGGTTTCAATTACACCTACATCTTCCGGGAGTACATTATTGGATTCATCCCAAATAAGTCTTCATCATCAAAACGGCCCTGCAATGTATACTACAAGTTCCAGTGCAACTTCATTTGCTACTTTTGCTGATAATTCAACCGGTTACCAGGGTTATTCTGCGATTGTCGGGGAAAACTATAGTTCTGGGAGGGTTCTTTTAAGTAGTTCCCACCCTGAAATCGATCCTCAGGATTCACAACTACTGGTGCAGATGATTTTATGGGCCACTAAAAATACACGATAACCATTTATTATTTGGTTATACAATGGGCTCTAAGCTTTAATCTCTTGAGATTTCGCTTCAATCGCTAATTAAGTCTTAGAGCCCTGAAACTCACAAAATGTCTAATTAAAATAATTGAAAAAGATGTCAAATTCATAAATTAGATATGACTAATAAAATAATTTTAAAAAAATTCGAAATAGGATAAAGGGGAGTGCCATGATTGATTTTACTATTTTTAGAGCAGATATGAAGATTTCAAAAAGCAGAGTCATCAAATATTTAAAGGAACATTACTGGCTGTTAATATTAATTGCCATTTTTATATTCTCTTTTGCACTTGATATTTTTGTTTTAACCCGATACTCATTATCATATGGGATTGACGGTGCATTTTACGATATTCAGGTTCGCAATATATTGCAACATGGATTTCCAATGAGTAACGATCCGCCACTGGCATATTACCTCTTAACCCCCTTCGTATTCCTGTCAGGAAACTCATTTTTAGGGGTTAAAATAGGAATGGCCTTGATGGGATCATTACTGGTTTTCCCTGCCTATCTACTCACTGAATGCTACAGCAGGGAAAAGGTTGGAGGATCCAAGATCCCTGCGCTCCTAAGTGCTTTTATGGTTACAGTTAATGTAAACTACTTTGCCCTACTGGGAGATTTTTTACAGAACCTGATTGGGATTCTTTTACTTTCAGTGTTTTTGTATTTTGCAGTTATGTGGTTTGCAGATATTAAAGACTGGAGAAAATACGGTGTTTTAACGGTTCTGTTCCTATGTCTCAATCTTCTAACTCATATTTACACTGGAGCAGTGGCTGTCACTCTATTTTTTTCACTTCTAATTTTCAGTATAGTGTTTAAAACTTACAAGACTCGCAAATTACCATTTTTTGACCTTAAAATTTTAGGAATATTAAGTGTCCTGGTGGGGATCTTTTTTGTGATCCTATTTTTAAGCTACCCGGTTATGTATACCAAATTCGGCACTGTGATATCATCCATCAACTCTTCCACCACACAAACCGGGGGAACGGCAATTGGAATGAGCAGCCCTGTATCAGGAGTAATCTTTTTGAGTTTCCCCTACTTACTGGGAATTGCAGCTGCTCTCATTATACTTTACAGAGGATTGAAGGAAAAAATCACGACTATCATTCCCTCACAGATGAGTAAAACCATTTTCAATAATTCTACTTTGAATGAAACCGTTCCCCCAAGGAATAAAACCATCCTCTCTAAAATGAATAAAAATACATTGCTGGCTTGGGTTTATATTTCACTGGCTGTTTTGATAGTGGTTTTAGTAATGATACCCGCATCAGATTATCAGTCCAGATTTCTGTTAATGGCGTTTTTACCAGTTGGGCTTCTGGTTCCATTGGGATTAAAGTTTTTGGAAACTGAATTTCTGGCAAGGTATTCACATAAAACCCTAATCACAATCTTAGTTGGTGGAGTTGCATTGATATTCGCATTTTCCTGTTTCTACACGGCTTCTGAATCATTCAACAATCTTGAACCCACTATAACTTCCCAGCAGTACAATGAATTGCTGGAGATAAAAGCTAGCTTTGCCAATGTAACTGATGAAAACATGGTGATAGTGGCATCTGATTTTCAGAATAAGTACTGGGTGGAATATGTCCTGGGTGATATGGGTAGTGGTAATAATGTCACTGTTGTGGAGAATGTTCAGGGAGTTCAGGAAAATTATCAAAACAGTACCATATATGTAATAAGTGCCCTGAGCAATCAAACATCTTCTTCCCAGAGTTCTGGTAAACTTTCAGGAACCAATCCAGTGGGAGCTGCAGGGTCTAGTTTGGATGAAAATTATTCTTTGAGTTTCCTATTACCTTACGGGCCACCAATTCTTCCTAACTCTCTGGATTTGATCCCCAGTTTTAGTAGCAGATCACAGACCACCAAGAACCCAACACAGATGGATAATCAACCAGGGGGTATGACTAACAGCACCAACAGACCTCCGGGGAATATGACTTCAGTTACAGGAGGGACCGCTGGAAACATGCCCTCTAACATTACAGGCAATATGCAACCCCCCGGAAATATGACAAACGGAACAAATCAGCCTTTGGGGCAGGGGAACAGTCAGGGTGCTGGTTCAAATGACCAAGCAAGACAAATTGTTGATTCATTAACCAGTTCTGGAACAACAGTTTTCAGTGGTAACTATTTCCAAATAATTAAAATAAAACTATGAAAAAATAATTATGAAAAGATATTAAATGCAAGTTTATAGGATTTGAAAGACTAAATATTAGTTATTCAAACTTTTAAATCTTTCATTTCTTTTTGAAGTCTAAAATAGCTCTAACCATTGGTATATCCTGGTCTATATCCACTGAAATAGGGGGTCCTTCATCCAGATACATTGAAGTTAGAATAAACTTTCCGGATGTTACCTGGCCAGAAGTTCCGGTAACTGTTTTCAAGATGAATAGGTCATTTTCACTTTCTTTGAGAAAATCTTTAACTTTTTGTGAATCTAGCCCTATGACCCTTAAGATTATCATAAGATGATTGTCACTTGAATAGTGAAAATCTTTAATAAACTCTTCAGGAATTGTAATTTCATTCAATCCTTCAAATTCTCTTTCAAATGTTATTGCTCTTGGCAAACTTTCCATAAACATCCCACCCAACTATCTTTAATCCATTGAACCATTATGGATCCATTACACATAGGATCCATATACATTTAAGAATCATTTCACTGTTTATTTATGTTTAATTCTTTTTTTATTATTTGTCCTTTCCAAATTATAGTGATTAGTTTTTTTTGGTGGTGTTTTATTTTATCTTTTTAGTAATATTATTTGAAAATCCATTTCATTGGAATATATGGGTTTATTCAGGTTAAATAATTAAATTAATCTTTAAAAAAATATCCATATCATATATTCATAAATATGACTTTGAACATATATAACATTATTAAGGCACGTTAAATTGATTTAGGGAGATCTTTTGTATGGATAGTCCAGTTTCCACCAATACCAAACCCAAATCACGGGCTGCTATTTACCTTTGGGCTGGAAGTATTATTTTTGGCCTTTTATTCACATTGTTCATATGGTTATTAGGGCCAAATCTAAATCATTTCCTCATAACTCTCTTACCAGACCAGGGTTCCAACTGGTACTTTTGGAAACTTCCCAGCAGGGATTTTTGGGCCATGGCTATTGTTTGGATTTTTTATCTTTCAAATCAGATACTTATTTGGGGTGTTATTTACTGGGCTCAGAAAAATTTGACCAATGAAAAGGCCAACCCAACTTATAACTTGACTAAATATAATCTGGCAGTAGTTGCCATTATGATATTCTTTATTTTCCTGCACCTTATTCAAACCCATGTATGGTTTGATGGGCTGGCACAGGATGTGCCCATTATGACCAGCCAGGGATCAGTGATTATAATGCTGGCCATTGCTTTAGTGATTTTAAACCCAGTTCAGGGCTTTTTCATGGGGCGAAAAGCAGGTAAACCATTCACTGCTCAGGTTTCCGACTTTTTCCGTCATAATCACATGTACATATTCTCATGGGCTATGGTTTACACTTTCTGGTTCCATCCAATGGCCACGGATCCCCAACTTATCACTGGATTCTTCTTCATGTTCCTTCTTTTCACTCAGATGAGTCTTGCTTATACTCGTGTGCATCTTGATCTTAGGTGGATAGTAACCCTGGAAAGCTGGGTTGCCATTCACGCCATATTTGTGGCCATTTACAACACTATATACTTTAATAGTCCTGATATGTGGCCAATGTTCTTCAGTGGGTTTGCTTTCATGTTTGTTTTCACGTATATGTATGCCCTAAACATTAAAAAGCAGATCATGTGGTTAATTACAATATTATATCTTGGCTTTGTTGTTTTACTGTATATTCCAGCTCCCTACGGATTTGGAAGAGATCCATCATTCTTCCTCCGATTGGAATTCCTGTGGATACCCTTAGTGCTCTATGGATTAGCTGTTTTATTTGCAGCAATTGCCTTTTTATGGGTTAAAAGGAAAAATACTTAATTATTCTCTTTTATTTTTAAACTGATATCATACCGGAACATAATAAAACCTTTTTTGGTTATTCAAAATAAAGTAAAGACGAGTAAATATGTATAAAATAGTAATACTCTTCTTCTTTTCCTAAGATTTCCATCAATGTCCTTATTTTATCTATTTTATCCTTCATTGAGAATTATGGGTTCGAGTTGACGGTATAAATCGATAAAAATATATATGAAAGTAGTTGTTCACTAATTATAATGATAAATAATTACTGGTATTAAGTAGTGGTAAAGGAGGTGAGAAATTGGTTCTAGGAATAAACGACCCCTGGATATGGGGTGCATATATTGGATGCATTCTGGCAACTCTTTTATGTGTTGTTTACGGTATTTTAAACTGGAATAAAGGCGGCGAAGATGAAGAACAAGAGATAAAAGAAGAAGTGGAATGGCATAAAAAGGAAAAGGAAATGCAAGAGAAGGAATTGGGTCTTTGGGATGAAGAAGATGCTTGATCATCCAGTATATTCATAAAATATGATAGGTTGTGGATTATATGAATGATTTGCTAATATTGAGTATTGTAGTTTTAATATACTTACTTATAACTGGTTATGTGGGGTATGTAGCCTGGAGACGAACCAAAACTGCCGATGATTACCTGGTGGCAGGCAGAGAAACCCATCCATTTATAATGGCCCTGAGTTATGGGGCAACCTTCATCAGTACCGCTGCTATTGTTGGTTTTGGTGGTACAGCTGGAGTATATGGAATGGGACTGTTGTGGCTCACATTCCTGAACATACTGGTGGGTATTTTTATAGCCTTTGTATTCTTTGGAAAACGAACCAGGAAAATGGGACACAACTTGGGAGCCCTCACTTTTCCTGAATTTTTATCCAAACGTTTTGATAGTAGATTCATACAGTATTTCAGTGGACTGGTAATATTTTTCGGAATGACTCTGTATGCATCTGTGGTTCTGATCGGTATGGCCAGATTCGCAGAAACAACCCTCAGTATAGATTATAATATCGCCCTAGTTGTACTGGCCGTTATTGTTGCGTTGTACGTTATTTTCGGTGGAATACGTGGTGTGATGTACACCGATGCCCTGCAGGGTACCATAATGTTTGTGGGAATGTTTATCCTTCTGGTGGCCACCTACTGGATACTGGGTGGAGTCACTGATGCCAATCAGGCCCTCACTAACTTGGTGAATGTGGTGCCGGCTAAATCCACTGCAGCAGCTACAGCGACGGGATTCACAGGGTGGACATCCATGCCTGCATTGGGGAGCCCATTCTGGTGGACATTAGTCAGCACACTGATCCTGGGAGTGGGAATAGGAGTCCTATCACAACCACAGCTTGTGGTTCGTTTCATGACTGTTAAATCCAACAAGGAACTCAACCGAGCTGTTCTTATCGGTGGAATTTTTATTCTATTAATGACTGGGACTGCTTTCATTGTCGGGGCCCTGTCCAACGTGTATTTCTTTGACACGGTTGGAAAACTGGCTATACAAGTTACAAATGGTAATGCAGACTCAATTATCCCGGCTTTCATCACTGCAGCCATGCCATTGTGGTTTGCGTATCTGTTTATGATAACTCTCCTGTCGGCGGCCATGTCTACCCTCAGTGCACAGGTACACACCCAGGGAACTGCACTGGGAAGAGATATCTATGAAACAGTGACCAATAAAACAGGAGGAGCTTCAGTAATGGTTGCCAGGCTGGGAATAGCCATCGCAATGATCATTGCAGTTATCATGGGATTCATACTCCCAACCAACATAATTGCAGTGGGAACATCCATGTGGTTCTCCATAACTGCAGCAGCATTCCTCTCCATGTATGTTTTCGCCCTTTTCTGGAAAGGCTGTACCAAGGTCGGTGCCATATCTGGATTAGTGGTAGGAACTTTGATCAGTTTATTCTGGCTGGTTTTCGAGTACAAAAAATCAGCAGAAGCACTGGGAATTGCTAAAGCACTGACTGGTCATGCTATGTTATCAACTTCCTTGCCATGGCCAACAGTTGACCCTATAATAATTGCTTTACCAATTGCTTTGGTGGTTACGGTGGTAGTAAGTCTTTTAACTAAAAAACCCAGTAAAGAACACATGGAAAAATGTTTTGAAGGTGTGTAAATTAGGGAGTTTTAACAAACTCCTTCCCTTTGTTTTTTGAATTTACTTCTTTATTTAAATCAAATTTTTTATTAAACGTAAAATCTTAAACGTAAAATCAAATTTTTTAACTTAAAAGATTTTAAGTATTTAAACAAATTTAGATTATTAAGCATTCTCTTTTTAAATTATTACATGGATTTAAATGGGTTTTTTTTAGATTAAATTAATTTTAAATCTCTTTCCAATAATCAATATCTTTAAATCATTTTCCAACCACTGAAACTATAAGTACATCTTGAAACTTAACTTATCATAATTGAATTTGATCTGTTAATTGTAGTTTAATTTTAGAAACTACCTGATATTTGCCGAGGTGATACTATGAGGATTGTGCAAGAAATTGTTGGAAAAGAAGTTTTAGACAGTTCAGCAGTGGTTATTGGAAAAGTTAAGGATGTGGAAGTTAATTTCATGACCAATGAAATAGAAGCCTTCATAGTGGGAAAAGGGGGCATATCTGAGGGATTGGGATTGTCTAAAGGCGAAACAATCGTTCCTTATGATATGGTAAGTAAGATTGGGGATAAAATACTTCTTAAAAGCCGGGATGAAGGAACTAACCAGGAATCCAGTTATGAACTTTAATTGATATAATTTTTCAAACCAATTTTTTAAAGGAAATTTATATTTTTTTATTCCATGAGATCTTTCATATATCCCTGAGATATTTACTCATGAATCATGCCTTCCACAAACCTTGAACTGCATTAATAGTGTATTTTAAGTTTTTAAGATACAAAAAACCTCTTTAAAATCATTCAATTTCAATCATTCAATTTCAATTATTAATTCAACTAAATGAGGTGACATTTTTGGAAGTTAGAGGTATATGCAGTATCTGTGGCCAGCCCGGTAAGATGTACACCTGTTCTCTTTGTGGTAGTCTGGTTTGTGGGAAATGTTTTCAATGGAAACAAGGAGTATGCCAGCGCTGTGAAAGGGGATTGAAAGTCAACTAAATAACTGCTTATCTAAAAACTGTTATTAATATTGAAATATAGGAATAATAGATGCTAAACTTCAGACAATATGATTCATAATCATGGTAATGGAATAAAAACCAAGTGATAAAAATATTTTTATAAATGGAATGATGTTAATGGTGATTAAACAGGAAAAAGAACACTTAATAAACTTGTTAAAGGCTAATCAAGTTATTAAATTCGGTAAATTCACTCTTTCCTCCGGCAGGGAAAGTGATTACTATGTGGACATGAAAAAAGCCATCACTGACCCAGAGATCCTTTCTCAGGTGGCTAAAATCATTTCTCACTTAATCAGGGATGATGACATTGATCTGGTGGCTGGACCTGCCCTGGGAGCTGTGCCCATAGCAACTGCAGTGGCCCTGCACTCAGGAATACCCATGCTCATGATCCGCAAAGCCCAGAAGGATTATGGAACATCTAAACTTATTGAAGGAGAATTAAAAGAAGGAGATAAGGTCATAGTTGTTGAAGATGTTACCACCACTGGTAATTCCCTTTTAAAAGCTGTCAAAGCTGTTCAGGATAATGGGGGGATTGTGGCGAGAACCTTTGTAGTGGTGGATCGGGAAGAAGGGGCTGTGGAAGAGTTGAAAAAGGGAGGGATAATCTTAGAACCATTGGTATCAATTGGTGATTTTAAATAGTTTTTTACAGTTAATAGTTTTTTACAGTTAAATAATTCCAGTTAAACTATTTTTTTCCCAACTTTTTTCTGATTGAACTTTTTTTTACCTTGATTGAACTCGTTTTTTTACAAGTTCCATCACATTTTTTGGGCTACTCCATTGAATTATTGAGTAACCTTCTTTAATGGAGTTTAGACATTTCAACATCAATGTTTCATGTGTTTCACCAGATGCCCCATTTCTGGCTTTAAAATTTTCATCCCCAACTGAACTGCATTGGGTGAACCTGGTAATGCTACCAGCAATGTTTCCTTCCAGACCCCTGCCGTTGCTCTGGTCATTATGGCACCGGTTCCCAGTTCTTTATAAGTTTCTGCCCGGAAAATTTCCCCAAAGCCATTTAATTCCTTTTTAAGTAATGGTTTAATGGTTTCAATGGTAATGTCTCGTTTCCCAATTCCAGTACCCCCCGTGCTGATAATGATTTCAGCGTCGAGAGTTCTCATTTCATCCAGAGTTTTCAGAAGCTGGTGGGTATCATCGGGTATAACTTGGTAAGACACGATTTCGTGTTGATCTTCAAGTGATTCTATTATAATTTTACCGGATAGGTCCTCCGGATTGGAAACAAAATTTGAGTCATTTACTCTGGTTGAACTGAATTTTGAGTCGCTTAAAGTAATTATTCCCACTTTAACCTTTAGTGGGCTGTGTTTTTTGTGTTCTTCCATGGTTTTACTTTTCATATTTGGCCCTCATGTTTTTGTAGAATTTTTGATAACTGGACTTTTAACAATATAATATTAAAGTATTGTAGATGGACGATAATTAATGATAGTGCTGTAAAAAAATAGATTACACAATATAAATGTTTACACAATATAAATGTAAAACCATTGATTATTCTATTACAAAAATAATACCCTAACGATCTCATTGTGAATATTAATCATTCATTTGTTCGTAAATTGGAATAAACATGCCATTTTTAAAAAACCAGTGAATTTATCTATATTAATTGTTAAAAGATGCATTAAAAATAGTAATTATATTCTTTAGTGCAAGGGAGGGCATTAGGTCCAAATCGGAGGCGGTTTTTCGCAGGCGAAAAATTATGAAAGGAGTCTAATGTCACCCTCCCTTAACAAGTAATTTATTGTTTTGGTAACATAAAAACATTTCTAATAAATTAGGGGGATTTGTTAAAAACGTTTTAAATCAGATTAATAATAAAAAATCCATTCAAAAATTATTAAATTTATTAAAAACTAATGTATATTGATATAATCAACATCATAAACTCATGATCCCCAAGGATAGAATAGATCAACATTTGAGAACATCAGGGTGATGACATGAAAGAAAAAGTTTACGTTCTGGATGCATCAGGAATTATTGGGGGTTTTATGTCCTCAAAACACAAGAACATCACAAGCAGTGCAGTTATATCTGAAATTAAAGATTTGAAGTCCCAATTAACCTTGCAATCTGCCTTGGATCATGGTACGATTGTTATTGAAGAACCGCATTCCAGTGCACTGAACCAGGTTCAAGGTGCAATTGAAAGCTCTGGAGATATTTTAAGATTATCTGATGTGGATATCACTGTAGTAGCCCTAGCAGTAAGTCTCCACAAAAATTATAATCCTACAGTGGTCACTGATGATTATTCCATACAGAACATCCTGAAAATTCTAGAAATTCCATACAGGAGTGTTTTAACTGAGGGAATCCGAGAGGTATATGGATGGATCAAAATATGCAGAGGTTGCAGAAAGAAATATCCTTCAGATTATGGAGAAGATGATTGTGAAATCTGTGGGTCAGCTGTTTATCGTAAAAGAATCAAAAAATAATCAAATAATTGTCTGATTCAGATTAAAGTTTTATCGATGAAGTTATTTTCCTTAAAAATAGATGAAATCAAATGATTGTCCTTAAAAATAGATTTAATCAAATTATTGTTCTAAAAAAGATTTAAATTCAAAAAAAATTCAAATATATTCTCTAAATGAAAAGATTTTAACCTCCCTTATCCATTGTCTCCCTACTGTTCGGAGGTAATTATAATAAACATAGTGATTCTAAAGGTGAACTAATGAAAATGATGAAGATTGGTGTAGTGGTACACGGACCGGAAATAGTTGATTCTGGCCACTCTCAGAAGTTTCTGGATTTTTTGGAGGATTATGGCACAGTTCGGGCCAGATTAGGTGGTACTATGGGGCGAACTGCAGTTATCGATGCTCATTTAGAAGATAGGATCGATATAAGTCAGAAACTGTTCCCCAGCCAGTCAGTTGACAAATTCATGGATGAAAACTGTGATGTAATTTTTCTCATTAATTATGGCAAATCCAGTGTAACAGGCCATGCCTTCGGATACAAGGTTTACCATAACTGTCAGGGCCATCCTCCCCTTATCCAAATGGAAAGACCCGGAGAGGAGGATGGTAGTGTGGTGGCATGGAGTGAAGATCAAGAAAAACTGGCGGAAGAAATATCTGTCAAAATGGGACTGGATATGGTTTTTCCAGATGCGATAAGGGAACGCCTATTTTCAGAAGATCCATGTCAGGAAGTGTCCAGTACCATATGCCGAAAAATTGCAGGTGTGTCTCCTGAAGAGAACATCTTCGTTAACGGCATAGTTATTGGAAAATCCACCTCATCAGAGGTGGCCATAGTGGCTGAAAATGGCATGATAACTCAGCTTATTGGTGGAGAATTGAAGGAACATGGGGTGGAGAAACTGGGGTCAGTGGAACTTGAAAAAGCCATTGTAAAAACAGGCCTGTTGCGTAAATCCAGGGTGAAACCTCGTATATTAAAATCTGAGAAATCCAATGTTAATTTCACTATTTCTTACCTTAACCATGCTGCTGAAGATATATACAGATTAAAAAATGCAGACATGGTGGTAACAGTGGGTGATGACACCACACTGGTTGCTGCGGATATACTTTACCGTTTCAACGTCCCCATAATTGGCATAACTGATGGAGATCTGGATAAAGTGGTTGAAGAAGGCTTTACCACCGAAGGTTCTTTGATTGTGGAACTTGAAAGTGGTCTGGATGATTTAGCTGGTGATAAAATCTTTTCAGAACTTTTCAACCATGAAGAGACCATAGAAATAGAAAATATAGAAAATTTTAAAAGTAAATTACTACAGATTATTAGTAATATGACCAGCCAATACCAGGTTAAGTACAGTTGATGATGAAAAAATCTTGAACTATAACTGGGATAAATTTGAATTATAATGGATCCCATATTGGATCTTTGATCATGGTCGTTTAAGAGGGGATAATCGTTAATAATTAAGATGTATAATATACATTGGATTTTAACTAACTAATAGAGGTGCACTCTTGGATTTAAAGTCACTTGTTGATTCTATACGGAGCTTCGAAGGTATTACCCGTAAAAATCTCATAAAAGACGTAACTGGGCTTCTGGAAGAGACTTACAACATTGCAGGAAGGACTCTTCTTGGTTTTGGAGATGATGCATCAGCCCTGGAAATTGGCAACGGCCAGGTGGTACTTCTGGCAGCTGACGGGATGTGGGGAAAACTAATGGAAGCGGATCCATGGTGGGCAGGGTACTGCTCAGTACTGGTCAATGTAAATGACATAGCAGCCATGGGCGGAATACCTATTGGGATGACCAATGTCCTTTCCACCCGTGATAAAGACATATGCGCCCAGATCATGGGGGGAATCAACGAAGGAGTTAAAAAATTTGGGGTTCCAATGGTTGGAGGGCATGTACACCCAGACGCACCATACAACTCCCTGGATGTGTCCATAACGGGTATCATGAACCGTGAAGATATCATCACCAGCTGTGGAGCCCGTCCTGGAGATAAAGTCCTGATGGCCATAGACCTGGAAGGTGTAATACACCCAAAGTTTCACCTAAACTGGGACACCACCACCATGAAAAGTGCCAAACTGGTCCAGGCACAGATCATGGCCATGAATGAACTTGCACAAAAACACCTTTTAAGTGCAGGAAAGGATATTAGCAACCCAGGAACCCTGGGAACCCTGGGAATGCTTCTTGAAACCTCAAATGTGGGAGCTACCGTGGAACTGGAGCTCATACCAAGACACACTGACGTGAGCTGGGAGGACTGGCTTAAACTTTACCCTGGATCAGGATTTGTGCTCACTGCAGCAGAGGATAATGTGCAAGAGATCATTGAAATCCTGGAAAAAGTTAGCATAACCACCAACGTGGTTGGTAACATAATATCTGACCAGAAACTTTATTTAACCTCTGGTATTGATGAAGAGGTCGTTTTTGACTTTAATACTGATAAAATCACTGGAATACATGATGAAAAGCCCTAGGAGGGTAATCTAATGCTAGTGAAGATCAATGGAGAAAAAATTAAACTCCCTGAAGGATCAACAATACAGGATGCCATTGACGCAGTGGGGGCACCATATCTGCCTGGATGTGTCCTGGGGCTGGTTAAGGGGACTGAAGAAGTAGAAAAACATGTTAACAAGTACAGCTTGAAAACCAACAAGGGGAGTATTATTATTGAAATACTGGAAGAAGCTCCTGAAAATCTGGTTTCAACCTGGAAAGAACGTTACAAAGAATTTTCTAAAATGGGAGTGCGCTGGACCACCTCTCAGGAAGTGGCAGTGGGACCCCTACAAACAGACCTCACTCCCAGCAGGGAACAGTACCGTTATCATCGATGGGATGTTCTTTTCAGCCTCTCCGGATTTACCGCAGATGCCACCCACCTCATACTCTCCATAGCCGAACATGAAGCCACTTACGGGGCCCCTGAAGAAAACAGGGGAGTATTTGCCCGGGTTGTTGGTGGTAAAAGAACCATCCTCAAACTCACTGATGATGATGAAATTTTAAAGGTAAAACCAGTCCTGGAAAGGGAAAGCATTGTTAAAAGTGCGGCAATCACCAACCTGGAAACCCTCCTGGAAGAAGGAAACCAAGTATACACCTATGTACAGGTTAAACCCAACCCTAAATCCCCCCAATCCGTGGAACATTTCTACGCCCTCCAGGATTCCGGGAAAATTCGGGTTGATTATGACTCCAACACATTCTTAGGATTCTATGCATTACAGGGACTGGAAAAGGGAACTGAACAGACAGATCAACGTAAAAGAGGAACCATAACCTTCCGTAATAAAGGAAAGGGAGTGGGCCGTGTTTACATTTACCGTGAAGATCGTGTTTCCACACCATCCCACAACGTACTGGGAAAAGTGGAGAAAGGAATGCAGTTACTGGACATTGCCAGTTACGGTGATGAAGTAACCGTCCAAACATCTCCCACCAGGATAATGACCCTTTCCATGACCCAGAAAGAGGCAGATGAATTCTTACAGGAAAACGGGGTGAAACAGATCCGTGAAGGTCTCCAGGATGATGATGCAGTGGTGGTGAGACAGGAACCCTTCTACACCATGGATATAATTGCCCAGAAAGAAGTGAAAACCTTTGGCATCCCATCAGAAGACCTGCTTCACGTGGAATTTTACCAGAATGCACCCCGCTCCACATGGTACTTCCAAAAAATCACAGGACTACTGGATGCACCAGTAGGATCACTACAGGTTCACTTTGCCTTCCCCGGGATGAAACTGTTAATGTTTAAGGATGTTCCCAAAGAATCCAAAGGACTAATACCAGAAAACACTCCGGAAAGTGTGGTGGAAGCAGGGCAGATCGGGATTACCAATATGTCACGCCGCCACATAGGCATGGTGGGGGTGCGCTTTGAGGACCACCATGAATTCGGTCCCACAGGAGAACCTTTCCAGGGAACCAACATCATTGGAAGGATGGTTGAAGGAATAGAAAATCTGGAGAAATACAAAGAGGGGGACACCATTTATGTCAGCAGAAAAAAATAAAGTCACCAGGATGATTGTACTGGGGCCCAAAGCCCAGCTAAGCCAGAGTGAACTTGTGGGAAAACTGCATATGCTTGAATTACCTATGACTATTAAATCCACATGTTACGGTGCAGTGATACATGGGGAAGAAAAAGATGTGATGGATGCGGTTAACCGAATAAGGAAACTGGACCCATCACATATTTTCACCAAAGACAGAGGATTTCCACCAGGAGATCCTCGAAGGTGCCGTGCAAAACGAGGTGCTGCCAGGGAAGGATTCCACCAGTTGGAGAAAGAATACGAACTCCTGGAATACGTTTGTGATGCCCTGGAAAACCCGGAAAAGGTGACCTTGGAGGCACCAGAGAAAGTAACTCCAGATGATTTTAGAAAAATTGCCCAGGAGTGTGAAAAATGAATATTAATGCATCCTCCACCGGAGAAGAAATAGCACCAATGGCCCTTGCCATTCATCAACTGGTAAACGGACTCCCACTTACCATGCGTAGTCTCAACAGCCCCGGTGTCCGAATTGAAGATGGTGAAGTTTTGGATTATAATTACACCGGCCCTATTCTGGAAGAAGTCCTAAAAAGTGGTGAAATGAGTCATGAAATCCCCGAAACTGGAGAGTATAAAGGCACACCTGTGGTAGTTGTTCCCATCATCGAAAATGGGCAGACTATCGCTGTTATAGGGGTTGTGGACATAACTAAGGGAATTTACAGTGATATAATGGAAATTACTAAAAGACCAGAAGAACTTACTGGATCCAGAGGTGGTCTGCAGTGAAAATAGCTGTTTTCCCACCTAACTCCCTGATACTGGCAGATATGGTGGAACGAAGAGGTCATGAGCCCCTTGTTATCCAGAAAGAAATCCGTAAAAAGGTCACGGACCCAGATATTGATTCACCTCCATTTAACATTACTGAGGAAGGGCCAATACAGGGTCTTAAATATGCAGCTATTGAAGTTCCCTCGGGTGTTAGGGGTAGAATGTCTATATTTGGGCCTATTATTGACGAAGCCGAAGCTGCTATAATCATGGAGGATGCACCCTACGGTTTTGGATGTATAGGGTGTGCCCGTACCAACGAACTTTCGATGTACTTCCTCAGAAAAAGAGGGATCCCGGTACTGGAAATCCACTATCCCAAAACCCGGGAAGAAACCATGGAAGTGGTTAACCGGATCAACACCTTCCTGGATGAGTTAGATAAACCAGATGATGAATTAAAATCTGAAGAAGTTAAACAGACTGATAAATCCAACCCTGAAAAAACCAAGGAGCAGGTGGAGGAATAACATGGTAAAAATAGCTCAGATTTCATGTGGAACCGAATACAGTGGGGTCCAAAAGGAGATTGAAAAGGCAGCATCTACCTTCGGAGCAGAGATCATCATCCCTGAAGCAGACCTGGACTACATCGACGAAGCATACCATAAATTCGGATTCAATGCTGCTTCGAGCAGTATACGCTTAATGATCGCCCGGGCAATGTCCCTGGCAGAGGGAAAATCAGATGCGGATGCAGTCTTCATTGCCACCTGTTTTAGATGTGCAGAAGGAGCACTGGTCCGAAATGAAGTAAGACGTTTCATACAGCAGAATACCAACCTACCAGTGGTTACATATTCATTCACGGAACGAACCAAGGCCGATGAACTATTCATCAGAATGGAGGCACTCTCCACCATCGTAGCCAGAAAAAGCCTACTGGCTCGGGAAAAGCAGGAAGGACTCACATTGGGCATAGATTCAGGTTCAACCACTACCAAAGTGGTGTTAATGGAAAATAATAAGATCATAGGCACGGGATGGTTACCAACCACTGATGTCATCGGTTGTACCAAGGATGGAATGGATCAGGCCTTCCAGGACACTGGTTATAAATTTGATGATGTTGAGGGGGTGGGAGTCACCGGTTACGGTAGACTAACCATTGGTAAACACCTCAACGCAGCCCTTATACAGGAAGAACTCTCTGTCAACTCCAAAGGAGCAGTTTACCTGGCAGGACACCAGAAAGGTGAAGCCACTGTGCTGGACATAGGCGGTATGGATAACAAAGTCATCACCGTCAACGATGGTATCCCAGATAACTTCACCATGGGTGGAATATGTGCAGGAGCCTCAGGAAGATTCCTGGAAATCACCGCCCGACGTTTGGGGGTGGACATAAGCGAACTGGGGCCCCTTGCTCTTAAGGGAAACTTCAAAAATGCAATCCTGAACAGTTACTGCATAGTATTCGGTATTCAGGACCTGGTCACATCCCTGGCTGCAGGTGGCGCTAAAGAGGATGTAGCAGCAGCTGCCTGTCATTCTGTGGCGGAACAGGTCTACGAACAGCAATTACAGGAAATTGATGTGCGAGAGCCCCTGATCCAGGTTGGGGGAACCAGCTTAATTGGTGGACTGGTGGAAGCAGTCAGCACAGTCCTGGGTGGAATGGATGTCATTGTACCGGAATACTCCCAGTACATTGGAGCTGTTGGAGGTGCCCTATTGGTTTCTGGATTGGGAGATAAGAAAGATTTCGGGGTTAAAAAATAATCCAGGGGATATGAGAATGCAGGTAGAATGCTACGATGAAAGTGGGCGAGAAGTCTACGACATGATCCTGAGACAGATACTCCAGGAAGTGCAGGTAACCCGTGCAGTAAAGGATGTTCAGATATATGTGGATCCCCGTGAACCAGTATTTATTATAGTGGTTCAGTATGAGAAAACAGCCCCACCAGTGGTGCTGGAGGACTTCGCAGAATATGAGTACGACACTGAAGCCAACGAAGCTTTCATAAAGATAAAAAATGAAAATTACCTACCTGAACTTCTAAAAAAATTATGGGAACTTGAGGGGAGGAATAAAATACACCAGCCCAGCCGTTTTGAGGTCATCATTGATGATCCACAACTTAAACTGGAAGGAATGGTGGTACACGACCCTGAAGAGGATCTAAAAAAGAAGGTCTATGATGCAATTTTCCGTATCATTCCCGAGGGATTCAGGGTGGTGGAACACTACTCTGAGGGTAACATCATAGCTTTAACCTGTTCTGATGAGTACATCAAGGAAGAATATCTGGAAAAAACTCGTCAAATTATTAAAAGAATGAAAGAGAATAAAAAATCATATGAAGTAACAACACCCCCTGATATTAAAGTGAAACCTTCAAAAGATGCCAAAACATCCCCCGCATCTACCAAACTGGGGAGGAAATTCTATGAATGAATCTAAATTTGCCCATATAACCCGTGTACACCCATGTTTTAATGAAAAAATGCATGATAAGGTGGGAAGAGTTCATCTACCCATCGCACCTCGCTGTAATATACAGTGCAACTTCTGCACTCGTGAACTCAACAAATGTGAGCATCGCCCGGGGGTATCTTCCCGGATCATGACTGTTGAAGAAGCAGTAACCCATGTGGCCAAGGTCATCAAGGAAATGCCAATCAGTGTGGTGGGAGTAGCAGGGCCCGGAGATGCCCTGGCCAATCCAGAAACACTTGAATTTTTCCGTATCATTGATAAAAAATTCCCAGACCTCATAAAATGCATGAGTACCAATGGCCTCCTCTTGGCGGACATGGCAGAGGAAGTGGCTGAGGTCAACATCAGCACCATCACCGTAACCGTAAATGCCATAGACCCTGAAATCGGTAAGAAAATTTACTCAAGGGCAGTCTACGATGGCAAGGTCTATGAAGGGGAAGAAGCATTTAAAATCATCTCCCAGAAACAGCTGGAAGGAATAGAAAAAGTATCCAAACTGGGAGTGGTGGTTAAGGTCAACAGCGTCCTAATACCAGGACTCAATGATGAACACATCGAAGACATTGCCCGAGAAGTTAAAAAACGAGGAGCCAGTCTGATGAACGTCATACCACTCATACCACTGCATAAAATGAAAGACTATCCCAAACCAGGGTGTGAAGAGCTTTCCACTGTAAGGGACAAAGTGGAGGAGACGTTACCTGTCTTCCGGGCCTGCACCCAGTGTCGCGCTGACGCCTACGGAGTTCCTGGAAAAGAGGACAAACACCTTGACATGACACCCGCCAGCCATTACTAAGGGATTACCAAATCCCTGAAACCATTTTTTTGTTTAAATATTTTATTTTAATAAATCCAATCAATCTTTTTTAAAAACATTACCAACAGAATATTACTAGAGTGCATTACCTTCAGGAATTATTATCAAGCATTACCATAGAATATCACTATCAAATATTACCCTTAGAATATCACTA
>AMGN01000057.1 GCA_000309865.1 Methanobacterium sp. Maddingley MBC34
CTGTACCTCTGGTAGCCAGAATTGACAAAGATTACTGTATAGATTGCAAACTCTGTGATCAAGTCTGTGGTAACGGAGCAATTGATCACGACCAAAAAGCAGAACGTATCGAAATCGAAGTGGGTACTATCATCGTGGCCACTGGTTACGACCCATACGACCCAACCGAGAAGAAGGAATATTCCTACGCAGATGCTCAAAATGTCATCACCGGTCTAGAACTGGAAAGGTTAATCAACGCATCAGGACCTACCATGGGTCGAGTATTAAAACCATCTGATGGTGGACACCCAAAAAGTGTGGCCTTCATCCAGTGTGTGGGTAGCCGTGACGAACAGATCCACAAACCATACTGTTCCCGTGTGTGCTGTATGTATGCAATGAAAAACGCTCAACTCATCATAGACCACGAACCTGACACCGAAGTCGCAATTT
>AMGN01000058.1 GCA_000309865.1 Methanobacterium sp. Maddingley MBC34
CATTATTTTTTTAAGGTATTTTTTTATCGTATTACACTTGAAGTTGATCTCTAACTTTCTATTTTTTCTTCAACAAAATGTAATCCTTAAACTTACACTTGAAACTCATGTCTTACTCATTAAAAAACTCATGTTTTTCTTCCGATTGTATTCAATTTGTGGAATGTTAAGTTTCACTAACTTCTATTTGTTGAAAACATTTTTTTTGTTTTTTTTCTAAGCTGAAAAATTTTACACTTGAAATTGGTGTCTTACTCCTTAAACTTTAATCACCAAAGACTATTCTAACTGCAATGACCTTATTTACATAGTGATATTCTGTGTATTGGAGACGCTGACTTGTATATGATGTTGGAATAATTTATATTGCATTTAAATCTGAATTGGTAAAAATTGGTAAAATTAGATTAATTAATAATTAGATCTAATTGATAATCAGATTATTGATGTTACTTCGGCGTTTATTAATGAGTGGAGAAAGTTGATGGAAATTGAACTAATAATTATCATAGTTGCAGCTCTTTTAATTGATGTAACATTAGGAGAGCTACCATCTTCAATTCATCCTGTAGTATGGATGGGCAAATCAATAGAAAAAATTAAGTATTTGTTATATAGTAATTCCAAAGTTAAAAATAGACTTTCAGGTTTCTTAATGACTGTGATTATTATCAGTGTTTTTGATACTATTTTTTTTCTGATTTTATATATTTCCTCAATTTTAAATATTCTATCTTTACATATTCCCTTATTTAATTACATATTTTTCTTATTAATAGCTTCTATTATTCTTTCAACAACTTTTGCAATTAAATCTTTAGTAAAATTTGTATACGATGTTTATTTAAGTATTGATGAAGATTTAGAAAAAGGTAGGAAATCTGTTTCATTTTTAGTTAGTAGAGATACTTCTAATTTATCTTCAGAGAATGTAGTGTCTGCAGCAATTGAAACTCTCACTGAAAATATCACTGACTCAGTTATCAGTCCATTATTTTACATTTTCATTTTTGGTTTTTTTGGAATGATCTTAGTCTCTTTGAATGTCTTATACTATTTGAATCCATTCTTAACAGTGGGTGAGATGGGATGGATTGGATCTTCAGGGTATCAATTCCCTATTATTCTAGGAGTCCTAGCCGGAGTGTCTTACCGGGTGGTAAATACTTTAGATGCTATGGTTGGTTATAAAAACCCTCAAAATATTGATATTGGGTGGTTCCCAGCCAGGTTAGATGACATTCTTAATTATGTCCCTGCCCGGTTAACCGGCTTTTTGGTGGTTTTATCATCCATCCCTATGAGGTTGGATTATAAATGTGCATGGCAGGTTATGTTAAACGAGGCACGTAATACTCCCAGCCCTAACTCTGGCTATCCAATGGCTGCAGCAGCTGGAGCTCTGGGTGTTCAGTTAACAAAACCAGGAGTATACAAATTAGGATATCCTAAAAAAGATTTAAAACCTGAAATAATTAAAAAAGCCATTAAATTAACCATAACCACCATAACCATATTTTTAATAATTATAATTTTAATTCCAATCTTCTTAATTTTTCTATTAAACCTATAAAGCTTTCCATTAAACCTATAAAGATATTAAATGGTCTGCATATCATGGGGGCTTATTCAAGATGCTCTATTAACTCTAAAAATTAAGCCCTAAAAATATAAAATTAATTAACATTCATCTAGCATCTTTAATGGAGTTTTATATATTCTTTCAATGGTAATATTAGTCAGCTACTATTAAATTAATTTCAAAGATTTATTTAACCTAATTAACTCATTGTTTTATCAACATCATGGGTTTATTAACATTAATTAAATTACAACTTAATAATTAAATTACAAACATAAAGTGGTTTCATGAGATTTGCAATAATAAGTGTGACTAAAGAAGGGCAGAAAATTGCCAGTGACATGGCATTGGTTTTAAAGAATGATCCCACTGTCATAAAAGTTGATTTGTTCCATAAAAATGTTAATGCGACGGTGAGTAAATTATTCAATGATTATGATTGTTGGGTTGCTATAATGGCCACCGGGATCATGGTTAGAGTTATTTGTCCCCTGGTTGAATCAAAATTAAATGATCCTGCGGTACTGGTTGTTTCTGAAAATAAGAAACATGTTATCAGTTTATTATCTGGCCACATGGGTGGTGGTAATCAGCTTTCAATAAAAATAGCTGGTCTTATAGGTGCAGTTCCAGTTATAACCACATCCACAGATATAAATGGTAAAATGGGTATTGATACGCTGGCAAGTCAATACAGGTTTAATATTGAACAACCACAGCTTATTAAAGAGGTGAACCAGTTAATTGCTGAGGATGGTAAAGTTGATCTGTATTTACCTTCTCGTTTCAGATTTTTAGAGAATCATCCACTTGTAAACAGATCTTACCATATTCACATATGGGATAAATCTTTCATCCGAGTCTCTTTACCTGATAAAGAATTGGATAAAGAGTTTGATATTCCCCTTAAAATCTTAGATCTGCATCCAAAACGAATCGTGGCTGGTTTAGGCAGTAAAAAGGGGATTACTGGTGATCAAGTCTTTTTTGCTATTAGATCAGCTCTTCAGCATCTTCACCTACCCTTGGAGAGGTTGGATGCCCTGGCAACTGCTGATGTGAAGAAAAATGAAAAGGGTATCATTGATGCTGCGTCTAAATCAGGTTTACCCCTTGAAATAGTGCAATTAAATGAAATTGCTGACTTTAAACACAGTGATTGCACTCCTTCGCAGTTGGTACAGCGTAAATTTGGAGTACAAGGTGTGTGTGAGCCGGTGTCCCTCCTTAGGGCTGGGGTAAACTCACGCTTAATCCTGAAAAAAACAGTGTATGATGGTGTTACAGTTGCAATTGCAGTCTCAAATTTTAAGTAAATCTCAACTATTAAATAAAATAAATAAAAATAAAACTAATTAACATGTTAAAATGACCTTTTATCAGCGTAATATACATTTAATAATTTATTAGTAACCTAAATGTTCTTTAACAACATTTTAGATAGTTTTCAATCCTTTTTTATAAATTCTCACCAAAACCTTTTTAAAGCTCAAGATATAAACAAACTTGGATAAGGCTTTTTATGAATTACCATCTTAAGCACAATTAACTCAATGGAGGCATTATTATGAGTACAGAATCATTTGAACGTTGTAATCAGATTTTAAAACATATTATGGGGGACACAAGTGTGCCGAGGAACATTAGAAGGGCTGCCGAGGAATCTAAGAATTTATTATCAAAGGATGATGATGAACCCACTGTCCGAGCCAGTACTGTTATATCTATTTTAGATGAGATAAGCAATGACCCAAATATTCCTATCCACGCGAGAACCCTTATTTGGAATGTTTTAAGTGAGTTAGAATCAGTTCGTGAATAAAATCATTAAATCAATTTTTTTTGGAATTATTCTTTGGTTTTTTCAACGTCCATAAACTTGTTTTTAGTCTGTTTTTGTGAATAGACTTATTCTAAAGAGTAGGTAATCATAAATCAAATTTAAACCAAAAAAACTAAAGACAATTTAGTTTCTTTTTTCTTTAAAAAATAGAATTTGAATATTAAAATTTAATTTAAGTATTAGAATTCCATATTACTTAGAACACAAGCTACAAATTGGATTTTTGCAGTTTCTTCAACGAATTCTGCTAGAAGAGCTGTTTCTTTTAGGTTTTTTCCAGTGGCCACCACACCATGCTTTTCCAAAATAACCATATCTTCTTCTTTAAGACCTTCACCAACCAACTGGGCCAGTTGGAGTGTTCCTGGTTGGGCATAGTCAACCATCTTTAAAAATGGTTTCCTTCGTTCACCAAACCCCTCTAAGCGTTCAATTTTTTTTCCAGACATTGCAAAACCAGTTGCATATGTGGAATGGGTGTGAACGATTGCACCAACATTTTTATTTTTATAGACCTCCAAGTGAAGTTGAAGTTCTGATGATGGATTTTTCCCACCAGCCAGTATTTTACCATCCATATCTACCAGGACTATTTCATCCTCCTTAACATATCCCAATGAAACCCCACTGGGAGTAATGGCCACAATATTCTGGAATCTTGTGCTTATATTTCCTGATTTACCTGGAGCCAGTCCTTTACTGTAAAGGTAATGGGCAATTTCACAAATTTCCATGGTTAAAGGATGTTGGTTCATAAATATTAATCTCCATTTCCAAATTTGGTTGTTAACTCATTTATAAAATTAATACCTTTATACTTAAATTTTTCCTTATAATTAATTTATAATTAATATTTACCATAATTAACATCATAACGTAATTTTTAACTGAAATCTAGCATTTTAAGACTGCCGTTGTTGATTACTGGTACCTGTGCACAGGTGGGCACGATGTTGTAGATCTTCTGGAACTCAGTCTGGGACTGGAAGGTTCCACTGTTAATGAGGTGCACTCCTTTGTATCTC